>CAUOWW010000009.1:0-39752 GCA_963508345.1 uncultured bacterium | reverse complement strand
AGCTGGTGCTGCTGACGCTGGTGCTGCTAAAGATTCATTTGACGTTGAATTGACATCTGCAGGCGACAAAAAAGTTGGCGTTATCAAAGTTGTACGTGAAATCACAGGTCTTGGACTTAAAGAAGCTAAAGAACTTGTTGACGGTGCACCAGCACTTGTTAAAGAAGGCGTTGCAACTGCAGAAGCTGAAGAAATCAAAGCTAAATTGGAAGAAGCTGGAGCTTCAGTTACTCTTAAATAATAGAGCAACTACATTAGTAGCTTAAAAACATGATTAAACCGCTATTTTTAGGAGTAGCGGTTTTTCTTTTTGTTCTAAAAGGGGCAAAAAAGGGGCAAAACTATTTATAAATTTTATCTAGTACATCAACAACTTTCGACTTGATGTTCTTGGTTACGTGAGTATAGATTTCCATTGTGGTCTTTCCGTTATCTTTATGCCCGACTCTTTGCGTGATGGCTTTTAAAGGGATGTTATTTTCAGCAAGCGTACTGATTAGTGTATGACGTAGTATATGTGGGTGAAGTGGTTTGTTGATTGGCTTCTTTAAAGTGGAGTTTGCATTTTTCATGAGCTTGCCGATACTTGATTTATGAATGGGAATTCCATTGGCTGATACAAAAATAAATCCCATATCCTTGTAGTTCGGATTGGTGCTTTTTCTAATTTTGTGCAACTCAATGAATTCTTCGATGATTTCTATCTCTTTTTTGGTCAAGTCAACAACTCTTATAGATGATAAGGTTTTGGGCGTGGTCTTGATACCTTCAGAACCTTTGCGGGTTGGATCTAAAGTGCCATTGATAGTGATAGTGCGATTTTCTCTATCGTAATTCTCGAATTTCAGAGCGCCAGCTTCCCCAACACGGCAACCATTCAGTGCCATAAATTCAGCCATACGGGCTACGTGATAGCCCCGATTATAACTTTTCATAGCTTTTAAAAGCCTTTTTAATTCACTTTGCTCAAGGAACTTATCTTCAATCTTCTCCATATTTTCATATGCGACAACCTTTTTAGGAAGTCTCACACGCTGGATAGGATTGCTATCTACCAGTTCCATATCAAGCGCATACTTAAAGACCATGCTTAGTACTGACTTTTGCTTTTTGAGTTTGATATGATTTTCTTCTGAGTCGGTAAAGTACTGTTGGGTATACTTCGCAGTGATATTTTTTATTTTCACGTCAGGCGCAAAAGTATCTTTTACTTCATCTACAGCATAGACCATGGTCTTTATGGTAGAAGGCTTGATTGACTTTTTATGAAGTTCCCACCAATCACTTAGTACGTCTGTAAAAAGCATATCAGTAGTAGTAAGACTTTGTAGCTTTTCTGCTATCTTCTCATCCAGCTGCTTCTGAGCTTCTTTCTTTGCCCTGCTTGATCCAGAGTCAAGGGTTACAGACACTCTTTTCCATTTCTCGGTATACGGGTCTCTGTATCGTTCAAAGAATTTATATTTTCCGTTGGAAAGTTCTTCCATCCACATTGATTTTCACCTCATTTCTTGATAAAATAGGTATAGTAAAGCAGGCTTTTTAATGCCTTTTACTATCCAGGATATCCTCACGCTCAGACTCGCCAAAGTTTGAGAGCGTGGGGATTTTTTAGTTTTTAAAAAGGGAAGTAACAATTAAGCTACTTCCCTGGAGCGCAAAGGCTCAAAGTTTAAAATTATGAGGGCATGCCTCTAAGTAAC
The DNA here is from genome assembly GCA_963508345.1 of uncultured bacterium. Lineage (GTDB taxonomy): Bacteria > Bacillota > Bacilli > Lactobacillales > Streptococcaceae > Streptococcus. Next base: position 38,049 of record CAUOWW010000009.1, on the reverse strand, counting down.
TTAATTATATCATAGACTCAAACTTATTCCAAGCCGATGCCAACTTTGGCAGTTAATAAGTAAGCACCATCTTCTTGTTTGCTGAATGTTAGAGTAACGCTTCGGAGTTTTGTTCCTGCTGAAGAATATGAAACCGTTCTGCTTTCATGGTCATTGACAGTAGTAGTGTTTATATTATTTGGTTCTCCATGAACGCTAACAATATCGTCGTAGTTAGTTCCACCAGCTCCATAATTCATGATGTCGCCCATCTGAAGAGCGTCAAACTGTTCTTTTGTCCAGTTAAATTTAGCATCCTCTTCTTTTTGTGATGATTCGATAGAAGAACTTACTGAGCTAACAGTTTCTTCAACGTCTTTAGCAACGTTATTCAAAGCACGGGCATACATCAATTGCGTAGCGATAACAATAACCATTGATACGACTGCTAAGACTGTACCAATGATAGCCAACATTTTTGGCCTTTTTCTGTTGATAGCTAGACCTATCAAGCCTAATATAAGCGCTAAGATAGCAATAACAAAAGATAGATTGTTAATAATAGGCATCCAAGACCCAAATAGAGCGATTGCTCCGAAAATAATAGCCAAAATACCTAAAACTTTGCGTTCTTCATTCATAATGAAACCTCTCTCAGCTTTTAATGTGAATCAGTTATTGCACATATTATTTACTCTTTTATTTTTTTAAAATTTTATTCTGCTCTTCTAAAAGCTCTATGATTCTATCTAGTTTCTTAACGGTCTCGTTTTGGACATTCAATAACGCGCGTGACATTTTCATGTCTGCGATACCGAGAGCCTTCATACTTTCGTTATGGCTATCTATATTATCGTTTACACCGAAATTATAGGTATTAGTATTGCCGCTTCCAGCATCTAATCCGTTTACGCCGTGATTGTCGCCGTGGATGATGTTTGTGCTAGAAGGTTTTCTAGGAACGTCGAATCCAAGAAGCCAAGCTTCGCTTACACCGAAAGTTTTTGCTAAAAGAACCAGTTTATCTTGGTCTGGGTTTGATTTCCCGCTTATATATTGAGAAAGTGCGCTTTTGCCCATCTTTACATCCAGCTCTTTTTGGAAAGGTTTAGATTTTTCTAGTATCTCAACTTGTTTCAACCCTGTCTCGGCTATTAGCTGTCTCAACCTGTTAGTAGTAGTTTCTTTCATAATACTTTTTCCTCTCTATCTATATTATACTGAGTTTTTTAAAAAAGTAAATAAAAAAGTTCAAAAAAAATGAATTTTTCTCTTGACAAAGTTCAAGTGTGTGTTATAATAGGTTTATAAAAGTTCAAACATCTTGAACAATCAAAGAAAGGAGATAATATGGTTTTTAATTATTCAAAATTAAACGGGCGTATTGTAGAGCGTTTTGGATCGCAAGCAAAATTCGCTGAAGCAATGGGGATTTCAGAGCACAGTATATCCCAAAAGGTCAATAATAAGACCACTTGGAAAAATACCGAAATCCATAAAGCTTGTGGATTGCTTGAAATATCAAACGCTGACGTTTGGGAATATTTTTTTAATCGACAAGTTCAAATAAATTGAACAAATAGAGAAAGGAACTCACATGAACGAACTAGAAAGAACAGCCCTCAACGAGATATTGAGGACTGTGACATATATTGCTGAGAAGTTGGACGAACTAGATTCTAAGATTTCTTTGAACGACTCACAAGTTCTTGAGCATCAAGAATAGTTAGTTGATATTCAATAAAGCGGATGGTAGCATTTAAAAATTTCTTTAAATCTTGTAAATCATTGTCGGTGTGTTTTCGGACGTAGTGAGTTTCATCGTTTCCAATCCACGCAGTGGCTTGAGCGAGTTTTTGTAGAATCTGGTCATCGATATAATCTTTAATAACGGAACCTAACAATTTTCCCTTAATCCCATCAGCTTTTTCAGGGAATTTGTAGATTAAAAAATCCTTGATGATGAACTCTAGGGACTTTCTAAGGCCAATCCCGACTAAAGTGTCGTAACCGTCTACTTCAGCTTGTAAAGACTGAATATATGTCTTAACACCTTGAGGAGAAAGTTCAGAAATTTCTTTAGGAAATTCAGATGGTAACTTTTTATAGTAGTGTACGTTGCGTGAATAGGTCTCTCCGTAATTATAATCATAAGAATCTACCCAAGCATATTTACAAGAATTACAAAATAAAGTTAGAAACAAGATGTGACTATTTTTATCTTTGTAAAATGACGAATCTTTTAAAACGGGTTCTATCCCTCTACCACAATTAGGACAAATATCTGTTACAGTAACGTTTACTTTAGCATTGTCCTGATTATCATATTTCGCTTTTATTAACATAAGAATTACCTCGTTTTTGATTTCATTATACCACAAACAGAAAGGAGTAGATATGAAAGAAACAATAAACGAATTCCTAAAATTCAGGAGCCAATTTACAAAACGAGAATGGTTTGAAATTAACCAAGTTGTCGAAGCTCATTTGAATCAAAAAGCCGACCAGTTGAAACTGGATGACTTAGATATAGAAATCATCTCTAAAAGGCTAGAAAAAGTTATCTAGAAACGATTTGAATGAGCAGTAGATAAGGAGATTAGAAATAGAAAGGAGAGTGTATGACAGACTTTAAAGATTTAGATTGCCAGTTCATCTTTCAGGAATCCAACTGAAGATTATACAGCTGTTAGTAATAGTTTTATCAACGATCCTGCGCTGGATTTTACAGCTGTCGGTATCATGATGGTGGTACTGGCTAATCACCCAAACTGGCAAGTCTATCCAGAAGAAATAGCTAAGCGGAAAGGTGTTAGTCGAGACACAGTTGATAGCTACTTCAAAATATTAGAAAAAAATGGCTACCTACGAATTGTTAAAAAAGGCATGGGACGTGGTAAAGGAGTTCGTGTTTTCAGATTTTTCTCAGATGTAAAAATATCTGACTTCCAATTCGATATTATGAAACAGAGATTAAATGAAAGTATATCTAAGTTATCCACAGGTTAGAATTTACATTTCCGATTTTTACAAATCTGTATTTTACAAATCTGTATTTTACAAATCTGTATTTTACAAATCAGAAAATTTAGGCACTAATAAATATTAACTAACAACAAGTATTAAATAACAATAAATATTAAAAGACAACAAGTCCTACTTCTCTAAATAAATAAAAGAGAGGGTAGAAAAATAAATACTTGGACAGTTTATAAACTTTGTTTAAAAGCTGGTGTTGGTACAGCTGGCATCTATCGCTTAAGGGATGGAGTGGTAAAAGATTTATATTTTGACACAGTTAAGAAAATCGCTGACGCATTAGAAATCAGCATAGATGAATTAAGATAAAACAAAAAAGCACCTGACGATAATCAGGCGCATAATTAAATATTCAACATGATTATAACACGAAAGAGAGGAAATTGCATGCCGAAAACAGAAATTACTTATAAGCCAGTTGATGTGGACGAAAAAGCTACGCATGGTGATTACAAACATCTTTGTCAGAGGTGGGAAGGGTTGACTCCAGGGACTGCAAAAGTCTGGGCAGGTGAAATGCGAGAACATCCAGACTTCAAGCAGTTCATCGACAATCCAACTCATAAGATTGTATTTATCGATTACGAAGGATTTCGCATGTTCGTCAAATGGAAAAGTCGTAATCGCTATCGTGCGAAGAAAGAAACTTTATCAGAAATGCTTGAGAATATCAAGAAAGAAAAACAATTCGGAGTATAGGAGAGAAAAAATGTACGAACCACCACTAATTAGCCAGCTTTTAGGAACTGGCGCAGTGATTTTAGGATTTATCAGCGCAGGGTTTCTAGCTCATCAGTTAGAAAAGCAAAAAGAGGAAGAAAGACGACTTCAAGAAGAGTATGATACGCAAGTGATTAGAACTTGTGATGAATTGCTTGAAATGGGTCGTGAGATTGAACGTCAAGAAATTCGCAAGAATACCCGTAGAGAGTTCCCTGGATTCACATTTGACAATGAACCGCCTGTAGGATTGCGTCCTGAGCCGTTAGCCTTGCCAGAACCACGAAGATCACGCTATGCAAAGTATTTGGGATAGAGCAAAGGAGAGGCTAATGTTTGATTACGACAGGGATATGATGCAACCGCCTGAGGAGCAAGAGGAACTAGACCCTAGCCAGTATGTGGATATCGGATGCGGTAGACGTCGATATGTGGGTGATGAAGTATGATTGAAGAACTACTTGCAGAAATCGACAACTGGCGAGCTGATTATATGCATCTTGGCCGAGAGCTCGGGGAAATCATCAACGACCAACAAAATATTATTTTGAAACTACAAAACGAAAACAGACGTATAAAGCGTGAAAATTGGAATTTGAAGAAGACGAAAGGTAGAAAGAAATGGCAAGTTTAACTTTCCCAGAGTTGCAACAAAAAATGCAATTAGAAAAAAAGAAATCAAAAGATGTAAAGTACGCATTTAGAAATGCCGAGGACATCTATACAACTTTCAAAGAGCTAAAAAGCGATTGGTCTGTAATCGTAACTGATGAACTCGTTGAGCTTGTTGGAAAAATCTTTGTAAAAGCAACAGCCGTAGCTTTTAATGATGAGAGAAACAAGAGGTACCAATCAACAGCATATGCTGAAATGAGTCCAGTTCCAGTATTTAATACCCAAAAAGGACAGATTAAACAAATGCAAGATCCGCAATGGACAGGTGCAGTCAGCTCATACGCTAGAAAATATGCCTTGCAGGGGTTGTTTGCGATTGGTGAAAAAGATATTGATGAGTATCCAGTAGAAGAAAGCCAAGAACAAGGGCAGAATAATCAGCAACAGAAACCAAACAACCAGCAAGCCCAAGAACAACAAGTGAGGTACATTGATAACATTCAGTATCAAGAAATTATCAAGAACGTTGAAGAAATTGCGACGATTAAGGGAACGCCATTTGATACAGTTACAAATTTTGTATTGAGCAAGTATCAAATAGACGATTTCCACAAAGTACCAGTTGATGGCTATAACATAGTGATGGACTATCTCACTAAACAAATTCAAAAAGCATACGAAAAACAAGGAGTATAAGACATGACAGAAAATAAAATTTATTCACCATGGGCTTTCACAGAAAACGAAAGCCAAAAACAGAAATCTAATCTTTCAGCTCTAAAAGAGTTAAAAGAGAAATATATCATCAAGGACAAGTGGAATTACGACAAAATGAATGAACAAGAACAAGAAATTGTTGATGTTGTATATGGTCGAATTGGTGGCAGTTACGGAAATTCACTTTATGAAATTTATAAGAATACCCCTAATTTATCCAAAACAGAACTTGCCTTAATTTGTGATAATGGCAATTTATGTTTTGGGCATTCATCATCAGGTAGTAAAATCAAAATTTACACAGACTAGGAGAACAAAGACGTGATAAAAGATGTAACTAATAGTTTGACAGAAATTAAGGTAGATTTCCAACCTGCAGTAATCAATGTTGATTATGATAGCGTGGAGAAACAACTTGCAGCAATCGTTGCACAGTACACAGATTATGAGGTGACAGCATCCACTTATAAGATTGATTATGATGAGCGTACACGCCTTAATAAATTAAAAGAGGCGTTGGAAACTCGGCGTAAGGAAATCAAAAATAACATCAATAATCCATACAAGGAATTTGAGAAGTGGTACAAGAAAACAGTTGAGCCATTGGATAATGTTATCTCAAACATCACAGCAGGACTTAATGCGATTGATGAACATGAACGATTAATGCGCGTGGATGTCGTGCGTGCCACATTTGAGGATAAGTGTATGGTCGCAGGGATTGAAAAATCCACATTTGCTGACAAATACGATGAGTACAGCCTTAAGAAACATTTTAAAACAGGCAAGTATGAGCTGAAAAAGACAACACTTGACGAAATGGATGCCTTGGTGCTTTCAGAATTTGATGCCATGGAAGAATATAAGGCCAACAAGCAGGCTATCCAAGAGCAAGCTAAAGAGTACAATTTGCCAGCTGACAGCTATATCAGACATCTTGAAGATGGTAAGAGTCTTGTTGATATTCTCAAGATGATGAAATCAGATCGTGATGCTGAGATTGCACGCAAAGAGCAGAAAGAGGCTCAAGAAAAAGCAGAAGCTGAACGACTTGCAGAGATTGAACAATTGGCCAAAGAAAATGCAAATGCGCATATCAAGGCTTACGATGCTGAAACAGGCGAGATTTTGGAGCAGGGTACAATTACATCAGAACCTCAAAACAATGCGCGAGAGGTGGCAAAATTTGAACCTAGCGAGCCTTTAACAATTAACTTGCGTTTGACATTGCATGGTGGAAAATCTCAACTTAATCAGTTGCAAGAATGGCTTGAGGATAATTTTATCAGTTTTGAAACTTTGGAGGGTTAGGTGGAATTTAGAAAGTATCAACTTATTTTAGAATTTGAAGAGGCTAACAGACCTCTTACACAAATTGAAAAGAAAAGCCTTGCTATTTATTCTATTGAGTATTTAAAAGTGGGGCTAGATAGCTTAGAACGTGAATATTGCAACAGGAGGTATGCACAATGAAATTTAATGAACTGATTGAAAATGTAAAAGGTTGGTCAACAGCCAAGGAGTCAGATCTATGAGATGTTTTTATGTCAGTGGTAAAATTGCAGATCTTGATTTGGGGTCAGAAATCAATGCAGAAAATTCATTTATGGCCGCTATTGAGTTTGTGAAACGATACGCTGACTTATTAAAATTTGGTTCAAATGAAATCAAGGTATTAGAAGTAGAGGAGGTTTCAGCATGACAGTTTTAGCATGGCTAATCTATAATCTATCGGTACTTGCTACCTCCTTATACCTTACTATTCATTTTAATTCTGGATGGTGGATGCTTCTTGTTTTGATTGCATCAACCGACTTAAAAACTAAGAGAGGTACAATCAATGATAAATAACGTTGTTTTAGTAGGGCGACTTACAAGAGATGCCGAACTGAGATATACGCAATCTAATATTGCGGTTGCTACATTTACTCTTGCTGTAAATCGTCCGTTTAAGAACGAGACTGGAGAGCGTGATGCTGATTTTATCAATTGCGTTATCTGGAGACAGTCAGCTGAAAATCTTGCTAATTGGGCTAAAAAAGGCTCATTGATTGGTATCACAGGAGTAATTCAAACACGTACCTATGATAATCAGCAAGGTCAACGTGTTTATGTTACAGAGGTTGTTGCTAGTAATTTCCAATTACTAGAAAGCCGTAACAGTCAGCAAAATAATCAAGATCATCATGGCGGTTATCAGCAACAGGGTTATAGCAACCAGGGCAGTTCTTTCCAAAACGGAAATAACACAGGGAACAATTTCCAAAATGGAAATAGTTACGGGCAGCAAGGTAGTTTCTTTGAGGGGAACACAACAAATCCAGTTCCTGATTTCACCCGAGACAATAATCCATTTGGCAGCCCCACAAATCCATTGGATATCAGTGATGATTTGCCGTTCTAGGTGATTGAAAGTAATTATTAAGTTTGAAAAAGCGAGGAAAGAATGAAAATCTATATTGAACAAGATGACATAAAATTGAGTTTTGAGCGAGCACAGGAAATTGATTATCAAACCTTATTCAAGGCCTATCAGATGGTCACAGGGTCTGATGAAATCCTTGAGGATTTGAGTCAGAAAGAGCCCGGGAATACAAAGACCCTTTTAAAAAATGATGCTGAAATCGATCCTGTTAATATCAAAGAAGCCACAGACAGGTTGTCAGCAAAATTTAGCGGAAGTCCAGCGGTTTCTCAGAAACCAAGTGAGAAGGTAGATGTCGATTTACAATGCCCATTTTGCGGATGTGCGAAGCGGTGGAAAGTCCCGTCTTACTTTAAATTCATGAATTGTCCTGACTGCCAAGGCTCAATTTTCTTATCTTGGGCGACAGGAGTTAAAGGGGAATTGGATGAAAATGGATTTTATTTCAGAGGGGACAGCCCGATGAAATTTAAAGAGCAGACAGATGAATTCGAGGACATGTTTGCTATTGAAGAATCAAAATAACCAAAACCAACTGTTTCCAAAATGGAAACAACTCAAAAACCAACAAGCCGGGCATTCTTGTAAAACTGCGAACTAGAAAACGTCAAAAAAACGGTCGTGTGACCTTGGACGAGCGACTGCCCATATTTAGCCAATTCTCACAAAGGCAGTCGCATTTTTTTAGAAAGTAACAGAATGAAAATTTTAGATTTATTCGCAGGCATCGGTGGCTTTCGTCTAGGTATGGAGTCCGCTGGGCATGAATGCGTTGGATTTTGTGAAATAGACAAATACGCTAGAGCCAGTTATAAAGCGATACATAACACAGAAGGAGAAATTGAATTACATGACATTACAAGAGTCACAGATGAGTCTATTCGAAGATTCGGAAGTGTGGACATTATCTGTGGAGGATTTCCGTGTCAAGCTTTCTCTATTGCAGGGGCAAGACGAGGATTTGAGGATACAAGAGGAACTCTCTTCTTTGAAATTGCAAGGTTCGCATCTATTCTCAAACCTAGATATCTATTCCTTGAGAACGTCAAGGGGCTCCTCAACCATGATCGAGGAAATACCTTCGAGGCCATCCTCTCAACGTTGGATGAACTGGGGTACGATGTGGAATGGCAAGTGCTTAACAGCAAAAATTTTGGAGTCCCCCAAAATCGGGAGCGTGTGTTCATTATCGGACATCTTAGAGGAGAACGTACCAGAAACGTTTTTCCTATCAGCGGAGATGGTGCAGAGATTGCTTGTGAACAACCAAAGATAAATAAGGTTGGAAATATTAGAAAAAAGGGAAAATCACAAAGCGGTGATGTCGTCTCAATTGACTCATTAGCTCCTACCCTGTGTAGTACTACGACACAAAAAGACCCTTTAAAAATTGCAATTCCAGTATTAACACCAGAAAGACTAGAGAAACGACAAAATGGGCGCAGGTTTAAGTCTAACGGAGAACCTATGTTTACTTTGACTGCGCAAGATAAGCATGGGATTTTAGTCGCAGGAAAATTGCCTGGAAATCATGACCAAAACTCAAGAGTATATGATACAAATGGACTAGCCCCCACTCTATCCACAATGCAAGGTGGTGGGCAAGAACCTAAAATCATTCAGCGTGGTCATGGTTATAATCAAGGTGGAGAACATGACATCGCCCCTACTTTGACAAGCAATAGCTATCAAGAAAATAATCATTTATCAGACGGTTTTAGGATTAGAAAACTAACACCTCGTGAGTGCTGGAGGTTACAAGGATTTCCAGATTGGGCTTTTGATAAGGCGCAAGAAGTAAATAGCAACAGTCAATTATACAAGCAAGCAGGAAATAGTGTGACAGTCAATGTCATTGCTGCAATAGCAAAGGAGTTACAATGAAATCTCTGACATTATCGTTAGACATTTCAACTACTGCGACAGGATGGGCCGTATTTCACGGCTCTGACCTTGTCCAGAGTGGTGTCTTAAAACATAAAAGCAAGTCTTTCTTTGAGCGTGGCTGTTTCATGGCTAGCGAACTGCGAGCGATTCAATCGAGAGCGCTCCAGAAATACAACTGCCATTTTGAATCAATTGTGGTCGAGAAGAACTCAGTCATGGGGCCAAATCAGCAGTCTATGATCAGTATTGGAATTGTGACAGGCATTATCCTTGGCCGACTGATTGCTGACAATGTGTACTTCGTGAACGTGTCGACCTGGCGCAAGTACTGGAAGTTTAGTTACAAGGACCGAATTAAAAAGTCAATGAAGCTGCAGGCAGTTGCTAAGGTGTCTGATGAATTCGACCTGAACGTCAAAGACGATGAAGCAGATGCTATCCTGATTGGTTCATATTTTGTAAACCATGGCCAAGAATTTGGAAATCTGGAAAGCCACAAGGTGAGTTAAGGAGTTGGAAGATGAAATATAAAGTGACAGAATACCATTCAGATTTCCAAGAAGAACAGACTGGCACTTGTGAATTGTGTTTTGGTACAGCGTGGGTTGAAGAAGGTTCAATAACGGTTGAAGATGAAAATGGAACTGAAACAGAAATTTATTTAACTGTTTGGGATTGGGGCGATTACGACACAATCTACATTGATAATGTGGTTAATTTCTCAGCTTGGTTGCAAGAAAGGGAAGTTGACCCAATCAGTGAAGAAACCGAACCTTGGTCGTGGTTGCATGAATTGGTAGAAAAATATAACGAGGAATTGGAAGATGAATAAACAGGAAGCGTTAAAAAGGCTTGAGGTACAGAAAGAAACCATCATAAGACTTACTGGCTGGGCAGTTTATGTATATATAGAGGAGCTTATTAAAAGTCTTGACGAACCGCAACCAGTCAAAGTACCGCAGTTTGTGGCGGAAAAAATTGAGTATTTCAAAAAAACTGGTGACTGGGATTTGTTTCAAGCAATGGATTCTTTATTTGGAAGAAGAGAAACCAGGGAATGGCTTGAGTATAAAAACAACCAAGAAACATTCGCTCGTGCATGGCTTGACGGCTACGAGGTCGAGGAAGAGAAGCGGTATTTGGTGGAGATTAGAGCGACAAAACATTACTTTTTAAAAGATAGGAATGGAAAAATATTTTTTTCTCTATTATACAAAAGCTGTTTTACAAAAAAAGAACTAGAAGTAGCTGGGTTCGGCTGGGTTTTCGATTGCCCAGGGATTGAGATTGAGGAGGTTGAGTGATGAATAATGAAGTCTTTGAAGAATTGAAAAAGCTTATGAGTTATTTTCCCGACTCATTTATAAACAGACAATTAGAACTTATTCTCATCCCAAAAACAAACACATACTTTTCTTTAAGAGATTGTTTGACAAAGAATGATGTCATTTCAAAGGTACTAATGTGGTGCACTAGAGATATTAGCAAAGCTATGCCTTATCAACAACAGAAAAGAAACATTGACTTCTATGTAGTTAATAGAACACGCTTAGAAAAATATTTAGGGTTAAGTATTAATGTAAATGTGGTTTATCATTGCTTAGGAAATGGAATTAACAAAGAACTCACATACAAATTTATCGAGAGTGGTTTTGATATGACTTTACTTTATAAGGAGATTACAGAATGAAACGTTTTATCGCAATCTGGATTCTTGTATCTGCTGGACTAAACATCTGGCAGATGGACAGGATTCGAGATTTAGAAGAGAAGAAGCCGATGGTTATCTACAAGGCAGATAACGCAGACGCTGAGATATTCGGTAAGGTCGTCGAGAAAGGACGACACGGAAAACTATACACGCTGACTATTCGTGACTACGGGATTTTCGTAGTTACTAGAGAACAGTTTGAGAAGATAAGGGTAGGGGATGAGGTGATGTTATGACGTTTGTGGAGCATAATAACCGCGAGAAGGCCAATAAATTCGCTGAGTATGTGACAGGGAAGCCTTTGCGTGAATACTTAGCAAACAAAGTAAAACAGTATTGCGGTGAGAATATTTCTGTGTTTGATGGTGCAGCAGGGTCTGGGCAGTTGGAGCAGTTTATCAATATGACTGATTTTCATGCGGTGGAAATTCAGCAGGAAAGTTGTGAAGCGTTGAAAAGCAATTTTCCTCATGCAGTCGTGAGTAATCAGAGTTTCTTCACTTATCAATCAGACATACAAGTGGATGCAATTGCAATGAATCCGCCTTATTCTCTAAAATTGAAAGATTTACCAGAAGAAGACCAACAGGCTATTAAAGAATTATATCCGTGGAAAAAATCTGGTGTTGTTGATGATATTTTTCTGTTGAAGTCACTAACTTATACGAAACGATACGGATTTTATATTATGTTTCCTGGTATTGCTTATCGTCAATCTGAAAAGAAAATGAGAGAGCTGGTAGGGAATAACCTTGTTGAATTGAATGAGATTCAAAATGGATTTGAAGACACCTCTATCAACGTGATTTTCTTAGTAATTGATAAAGAGAAAAATGCTTCTGAAATTTCAAAAGAGATTTATGACTGTAAGACCCAAAAGATTGAATATCAAGAATCTGATAAATTAAATTCAGATTTCAACTGGGTAATACCTAAAAAACCAGTTGAGAAAGAAGAAATAGACATTGACAAAGTAAATGCTGAATTAGATCAAATGGCAATTGACCACCTTGAAAAACATTTAGCAAGTCAACTAGTCTTGATTCAATTCTTTAATGCAGATATTGATATAAAATCATTCATAACGAGATGCCACAAGGTCTTAGATGATTATTTATTGGCTTATAATTTTGCAGTAGGATTAGAATGAAACCAGATAAGATAACAACGCACGGATTGCTAGAAGTTTGCGAGCTTATTTCAGGTACTAGAACGAAAGTAACGGATGGGCCGTATTTTATCTATGGTGCTGGTATGAAAGCAAAAGGCACGACAGACAAATTCAATTGTGAAAGTGACACAATCCGTTTGACTCGTAAGGGTACAGTTGGTGCTGTTTATTTCCATCGAGATCCATTTTGGATAAATGGAGATAGCTTCAGAGTTGAGCCGAAAGAAATGATAGATAAGCGATATCTATTTCATTGGTTGTTAATGAAACGGGAAGAGATAGAACGTTGCGCAGACGGCGACAATCAACCAGGGTTGTCACTAACTAGATTGTCAAAAATAACGATTGACGTACCTGATATGGAATATCAGTTGAAAGTTGTTAAGTTGTTGGATGAAATGAGTGCAGATTTGGAATTTTTTATAGACAATATCACACAAATTAAAACGTTAGAATGTAAGGTTTTGAGTTACTATAACGAGAAAATCGGAATAGCTTTAGAAAGAAAAATAAATGAACAATAAATTAGATTGTGAAGATTGTAGAAAGTTTTTCTCTTCGAAAGACAAGTTGGATTATGATTGTGTATTTCAAAATGGTATTTGTAGTGAATGCTCAGTCAAAAGAGTGGAAAAGGGAATCGAATGGTAGTTGACGATAAATGGAATCACGATTGGGCACTATATCAAGGAGATAGGTTTGTCACAATGGGAACATTATATGAGATAAGCGAATATACTGGTATAAGCTTAGAAGCTTTAAAAATGTATTCAAGAAAATGGCACCAAACACATTTCCCAAATAGAAAAGCTTTGATAAGAATAGAAGATGATGAGGTGTTACTATGAACACACTAGACAATGTAAAACAATGGTTTATAGACCGTGACCTTGAAAAGGGTGGACGACTAGACAAGCAGTCGCTTAAACTTAGCGAGGAGTTCGGTGAGTTATGCGCAGGTTATCTCAAGAAGAATGAGAAGTTGACCAAGGATAGTATCGGAGATTGTGCAGTCGTGATTGTCGGTCTGGCCTTGTTGATAAAAGAGGATGTGCATAAGATTTTTGAGGGATTAAATCACGTTGAAGAAGTAGATGTAATGAACTGTTTTAAAGGCTTAAATTTAAACATTTGTGCAATTCTATCATATAGCGATAGAAGATACAATGGAATATTTCGTTATGATTTAGTATTCGCGGTTGAATATCTAAAATCAATCAGCAATATTCTCGGTTATGATTTTGAAGAATGTTTTGAACTGGCTTACCAAGAAATCAAAGACCGCAAGGGCCGTTGGATTGACGGTAGCTTTGTGAAGGAGGAGGATTTGGGATGATACTAAAATTTAGAGCGTGGGATAAACGTTTTTCGGAGTTTGTGGAGGATTTTTTCGTAAGTGAAGATGGCAAAATCTACAAAAAATCAACAGATACAGGCTATGGGATTGCTATATCAAGGGAAACAAGTGATAAAGTTATTTTAATGCAATCGACAGGACTTAGAGATGAGCTTGGCAAAGAACTTTTTGAAGGAGATATTATCCTCTGGACTTATTGGGACGAATTTGAAGATAGTGGTAGCGCAAAGATTGTCTTTGATAAAGGTATGTTTAAGTTGTTAGATGTACGCACAGAGAAAAGCGTCTGGGATAATCTATTCGACTGTATTGAAAACTGTAATGTATTCCTTCAAGGAAACATCTACGAACACCCTGAACTTTTGGAGGATGAGGAATGAACCCAGAAATAATTGACAACATACTTATTGAGGAGATGGAACATGAGAATTAAAACATTAATGGGAACAATCATCAATGTTGATAGGATAAAGCGCAGTATCACAGTTGAGGGTATTGAATTGGGCTCAGATTGTCGCGCTTTAGTATCTAAACACAAAGATGGTACAGGTACAATAACACTAGTTTTTGATGGGAAAATAATTTAAAAAAGGAGTAAAAACAATGTTTACACAATACAATAACGAAACAGGAAAAACGACACTTACAAAACTTGCTAAAGGCGGTATCATTACAGTCGCAGCTATTGCTTCACTTGGGATTTTTCGTCTCACGGCTGTGAAGCGTATCCCAGCTAATACAGTTGGAGTTAAGGTTAGCGCAATTGGAGGTGTTCAAGAAAATACCCTGCAAACAGGATATCATCTAAAAATGCCATTTATTGACAAAGTCTACACCTTATCGACATCTGTTCAAACCAAGACAATGGAGAAAATCACTACTCAGACAAAAGACGGTCAGTGGCTCAACACCAATATTGATGTGAAATATCGAGTCAATAAAGAAAAAGCCATGACGGTATTCTCTAATTACACAGACTTAGAAAACGTGAATAATAGCGTAGTATCTCCTGCTGTTCAGCGTGCTATTGAATCTGTAACAGGAAATTACGATATTTACGATATTCTCGGTAATAAGCGTACAGAAGTTTACGAAATGATCGATAAAGCTCTTAAAGAAAAGTTTGAATCTTATGATCTAGAGTTTGTATCTTTCACGATCACAGACCAAGATGCAGGAGATGAGATTGAAGCAGCAATCAAAAATGAATCGGTCAAACAAAAGGAAATCGATACAGCTAAACAAGAACAGGAAAAGGCTAAGGTTGAAGCTGATACCAAGAAAGTGCAAGCTCAAGCAGAAGCAGACGCAGGTATCATTAAAGCAGAAGGTGAAGCCAAGGCCAACAAAGCTAAGTCAGATTCAATCACAGATAACCTTATCCGTATGAAAGAAGCAGAAGCCAGAGAGAAGCATGGCTGGGTTACTGTTAACGGTGCAGGTAGTGTGATCGCGAATAAAGAATAAAATAAAAAAAGCCAAGACACACTCTGTCTCAGCTAATAGTTCTCGCAAAGACTATTATATCACAAAGGAGACAGAGAGTGAACAAGGCTAAAGAACTATTGAAAGAGTTGCAGGATCTGGACATGGACATCCAAAGCCGTATAGATGAAATCAATGAGCTTGAGGCAGGTTTGCTCTCAAGTCCGAAGTGGACTGATGTCAAAGTCCAAGGTGGACAGACTAGAAAAGTTGATGATGTCTATACTCAGCTGATAGTGATGAAAGAGGCTATAGAGCAGGATACTAAAGTGGTCATTAACAGAAAGCTTGAATTAGGTAGAATGATCAATAAGCTTAAAAATCCAAAGCACAGGGCGGTATTAAGAATGACTTACATCAACAAAGGCACTGCTGATAGCGTTTGTTATGATTTGAAGATGAGTCGTACAACCTATTACAGGTTAAAAAATGAGGCGGTCTTAGCTTTGGAAGAAGTCATCTAACCTCATAGTGAGCTTATGGGACTTTTTGGAACAGCACGGTTCTAAAAATCTGTTAGAATGGTATTGTCAATAATCAGATATAGAGGTCTCAGAATTTGGTAGATGGTTACCTGAAATCAGGGTGTCGTAAAGGCGTTGAGGGTTCGAGTCCCTCCCTCTATTTCATTCATTGACGTCTCCTTTATATTTTTCATTTTATTTCTGAGGCTTCGGCCTCGTTTTGGCGGTGACAGGTAAGTGGTTTTTCTCCTATGTTTCCTTCGGTTCGATTCCGGGCATCGCCGTAAAGACTACAAAAAAATAAATCAGAAAATTTATTTCTAATTAACACGCAAGGTAGTAGTCGCCTTGCATTTTAAAAAAGGCTTTTAGTGTAGCGGTAACACAACAGTCTCCAAAACTGTTATCGTGGGTTCGATTCCCGCAAAGCCTGTGAGAGGTCTTAAAAAGGTCGCACATTGTGTGACTTTTTTTTGATTATCCGAAAGGTGGTGATGGAAAATGAACGATAAACAGAAACACTTCGCTGATGAGTACATCATCAGTAGAAACGCAACACAATCCGCTATTAAGGTGGGGTACTCAGAGAAAACGGCATATAGCATAGGACAAAGATTGTTGAAAAATGTTGAGATTTCTGAATACATCAAAAAACGCACAGAGGAACTTTTCGACGAACGTTCAATGTCAATCGCAGAAGCCTTGGCAATCTCTGCTAGTATCGCTAGAGGGGAAACTCAACAAGGTTATTCTAAAAAAACTGTAAAGACCGCTGAAGGTGTGGAGGTATCGGAAACGACTTATGAATTTACTCCGACAATTGAAGAAAGGCAACGCTCTCTGGACCACATATTCAGAGTGAATGGAGCATATTTAGAGAGAAAAGAAATCGAGATGTCTTCAGCTGTCCAGTTCGTTGATGATATAGGAGTTAGTGATGAAACGTAAAATGAGTGAATTTATTCCTAAGGCTTTTTATTCTATGTGGCGTGCAGCATTCGACCCTAAAATCTTACATGTGGTTGAAAAGGGAGGGCGTGGTTCTGGCAAGTCTAGCGACCTCGGGCACACGATCATTCAACTGATTATGCGCTATCCAGTCAATGCCGTGTGTATTCGTAAGACAGATAATACCCTAGAACAGTCGGTCTATGAACAATTGAAATGGGCAATTAGTGAGCAAGGGGTTAGTCACTTATTTAAGATTAATAAGTCCCCTTTGAAGATAACCTATATCCCAAGAGGAAATTATATTATCTTCCGTGGTGCACAAGATCCAGAGCGTATTAAATCCTTGAAAGACAGCCGTTTCCCATTCGCAATCGGCTGGATTGAAGAGCTTGCTGAGTTTAAAACTGAAGATGAAGTAAAGACAATCACCAACTCCCTTCTTCGTGGAGAATTGGCTGACGGTCTTTTTTATAAATTCTTTTACTCTTACAATCCACCGAAAAGGAAACAGTCTTGGGTGAATAAGAAATATGAAAGCGTCATACAGCCTCCTAATACCCACGTACACCATTCAACTTACTTGGATAACCCATATATATCCCAAGCCTTCATAGAAGAAGCAGAGGCCACGAGAGAGCGTTCAGAGAAGCGTTACCGTTGGGAGTATCTGGGCGAGGCTATTGGTTCGGGTGTGGCACCGTTTGAAAATCTGGTATTCCGAAAGATTACAGACGAGGAAATAGCAAGGTTTGATAACATTCGGCAAGGGAACGACTTTGGTTACGCCAACGACCCTCTGGCCTTTGTAAGATGGCATTACGACAAGAAGAAACGAGTTATCTACGCTATTGATGAGATTTACGGCGTGAAGATTAGCAACCGTGAATTGGCTGAAAGAATCCGTGAAAAAGGCTATCAATCTCAGATGATAACCTGTGATAGTGCAGAGCCTAAGTCGATTGATGAATTAAAACTGCAGCTGAATATTCCACTTGTTCAAGGTGCTAAGAAAGGTCCTGATAGTCGTGAGTATGGAGAACGTTGGTTGGATGATTTAGATGCAATTGTGATAGATCCAGAACGCACACCGAACATTGCACGAGAGTTCGAAAGTGCCGACTATGCAGTTGACCGTGATGGAAATCCCAAGCCTAAATTAGAAGAAGTAAATGACCACACAATCGACGCTACTAGATATGCGTTTGAAGACGATATGAGACAGCCAGGAATATCATTCTGGTAGGAGAAGGAGAAATGTTGAGTAATTGGTTTAAATGGTTAATCAGGCGGTTGTTGATTAAGAATACAACCCAAAATGAAATACTAGAAATTGAGATAAGAGAACATCAGGATTCTGAGAAAGTAAGCACGATGAAAGAGGCTTACGACTACTATCGAAATCGCACAGCTATTCGAAATAAGAAAGTAGATGTAGACTGGCGGACGAACTCAAGGATTGAACTGGGTTTGTTCAAGAAGTTGGTAGACCAGAAGGTTGGTTACTTGTTTTCTAAACAACCGACAATCTCGCTTGAGGGAGAAGAGTCACAAGACTTTTTAGATAGTGTGTTTGACGAGGACCTTTTATCTACGATTAAGTCGCTCGGTAAGGAAGCAGTGATGAAGGGAATAGCCTACGGCTTGCCTTATTACGATGAGAACGGCCGTCTACGCTTATTTAAAATCCCAAGTGAACAGATTATCCCTTTTTGGAAAGACGAGCGTCATTTGGAACTCTCTGCCTTTGTACGTGTCTACAAACAAGCTGTCTACGAAAGCGGAGTGAAGAAGACCAAAACTTTTGTAGAATACTACGATGAACAAGGAATTACAGATTACATCTGGACAGGTTCACACCTTGAACTCAATCCACTGTCTAAGGAGACCAAGGGGAATTTTTATTATGTCAACGCAGACGGTACACGGAGCCCTTATACTTGGGAAAAAGTGCCTCTGATTCCATTCCGCTACAACGAGTATGAGGACGGTCTTTTAATCCAAACCAAGTCACTGATTGATAATATTCAACTTCAAATGTCTACTAACGCTGATATGTTGGCAGATATGCCGAAGTTGATTTATGTTTTGAAAAACTATCAGGGCGCAGACTTGGGCGAGTTCATGAATAATCTGAATAAGTTCCGCTCTATCAAAGTTTCTAGTGATGGTGGTGTAGATACTCTACAAGCAAACAATGATACTAGCGGAGTTGAAGCAGATATCGAACGCTCTCGTAAGTTCTTATATGAGGCTGCACGATCCATTGATACCCAAGATGATAATCTAGGCAATGCAAGCGGTCAGGCTCTTAAATGGCGCTACACAGACCTTGATTTGGACTGTAATGAGCTGGAAAATGAGTTCCAAAAAGGTATCAAGCAATTCCTTTGGTTTGTAGAGCAGTATGCATCTAACAAAGGAGTATCGTTTGACTCATCTAAATTTACTTATGTCTTTAATCGTGACATCATTTCAAACGAGTCTGAAGCCATTCAAGATTGTGTGAACTCAATCGGTATCTTGGACGACCTAAGTATTCGTGAACAACATCCATGGTATCAACCAGAGGTTGAGAAACGATTGAAAGAACAACAGGAACAAGGACAAGATCCATACTCTCAAACCAATTTCAAAAAGTTAGAGGATGAGCATGACGACCGAGAACAAGAAAAAGATAGATGAGTACTGGACTGAGCGAGCTTTACAACAGGAGCACAACGCTCAGATAGTTGCTGATAGGTACATGGCACAGATTGGCCAATCCTTAGCGGACTATAAACACCAGCTTGTTTCTGAGATAGAGAAGTTCTATGCCAGGTATGCAGTTGATAACAAGATGACTCATGCGGAGGCCAAGCAATATCTGACAGATAAAGAGCGTAGAGAGTTTAAGCATGTGACCCTTGAAAGGTTCCGTGAGATGGCCTTGAATCCTGATACACCGACACCTTTGTTGGATGCCTTGAGTTACCGCCATCGAATCAGTCGCAAAGAGGCTTTGCTTGCTGAAATTGAGCGTCTAACGGCTGAGCTATACGGAAAGCCAGACGGCATACATGACAAGGTCACAGAGACTCTGAGTGACGTCTACATCAAAGGTAAAATCCATCAAGCTAAGAACCTGGCTCATTTTGGAATCATCGAGAAACCAATATTAGGTGTCGATGCTGTTAAGCATAAGATGGCTAGTAACTGGAGTGGTAAAACATTCTCAACAAATGTGTGGGGGCATGATGCAGCTGTTTATAAATCTATCAGCGATACAATCAATAAAGGTCTGACAGGCGGCTGGTCTATTGATAGAATGGCTAGGGCTCTTTCTGAACGTACAGGGGTCGCTTATCATCGAGCAGATACGCTTGTCAGGACTGAGACGACCTTTTACAACAACCTTGCGACGCTAGATACTATCAAGGAATTAGGCGGTGATCACTACGAAATTGTAGCGGTCTTAGACAGTCGTACAAGTGAGATTTGCCAGTCAGAAAATCATAAGGTTTATTCTGTTAAGGAATATGAATCAGGTAGAACCGCACCTCCATTCCATGTCCGTTGCCGTTCCACTATCAGGCCTGCAGTCAAGTCTGATAAGAAAGGCAAGACTGATAAGACTGACAGGACAGAAGAAGCAGAACAGATTAGTCCATATCTCGACATATTACTAAATAACGCCCCTGTAAAAATGGCAAAAGAGAAGCGTTCTCTGGACGAAATCTTTGCAGGTTGGGAGCGTGAAGGGGAAGCTGTTAAAGAAAAACTGTTTGCGAAAGACGGAGAAAAGGTGTATAATCAGGGCATGAGTTCAATTGATTTAATGGCAAAACAACGGTCTTTTGTTGTTGGAAATGACATTCGAGTGAATGCCAAAAAACTTAGCGGAACCGAGTTTGATTTTTGGGTACAAGATAACACAAAGAAAATCAGAGATACTGTTTTTAATGTTCAATCAAGCCTTGAGGAATTAAATGATTTTCCAACTCCAACAGTTGTTTTTTTGAAAAAATCAAGACTACCTGGTTTTGCTGGGTATGATTATAAACAGGATATTCTATTTGTGAGTGATGCACTTCATTCGGAAATAGAATTTGCTAAAGTTCTATCTGATAATTATTTTGCTGCTCAAAATATTACAGATACCATGGTTCATGAATTAACGCATAAAAAACATTGGGACTCTGCTAAAGCATTTTACAAAGCCAACAAAAAGCGGTATAATAGTGTCGAACAAGCAATGTCTGAATTGAACTCCCCATTAGTGTCATATGTCAAGGAACAATTGAAACATGACTATAATTATCTTTATAGTATTAGCGATAATGCAGCTATTGCGTTTTACAACGATAACATCAATGAGTTGGTTGCTGAAGTCGGGGTATTGGGAGATAAGGTTACAGACCCAAATCTGTTAAATAAAGTCAAGGAGGTATTATCATGGAAGTAATGGCTATGCCTAGCAAAGAAGTTTTGATTTTTACAAAACAAATCCGCCACTGGATTGTCGGCGATAAAAGTATTTCAGGAAAGAAACAATTTATTTTCCGTGAGGATACTCCTCCTGAAATCTTAAAACTTTATCAAGATATAAAACCAAAACTTGAATTTGCTTATTAATAATTACCAAAGCACCTAGAGAAATCTAAGTGCTTTTCTTATGCTTAGAAAGGAGCGAGAAATGAAATACCGTAAAAAACCAGTGGTCATTGAGGCGGTTCAACTTAATGAACGTTGTTTGATTGAAGAAGATTGGTTTTGGGACGCAGTAACAAGGAATGAGATTATCGTTCACGATAATGGCAAGTGGAATAAAAATCCAGCATGGTGTGAGATTAAAACACTTGAGGGGGTCATGGTCGCGAAAACAGGCGATTATATAATCAAAGGAGTTCAAGGTGAATTTTACCCATGTAAACCTGACATCTTTAAAGAAACATATGAAAAAGTAGAGGAGTGAAAACATGTTTATCTGGGATTGGGTATCAATTTTATTTGGTTGGATTATGTTTTTTGCATTAATTTCGTTCGTAATAATTAAATTATTTGAAGTCATTTCAACTCTAAAAGTCGGAATTGAATACAGAAAGAAACTGAAACAATTGAAAAATAAATAAACTAACCGTATGGAATCCCGTACGGTTAAATTTATATGTTGGAGGTCTTACCTTGAGGAAGTATACAAAAATAGCACTAACAATTGCTGTAACTGTCATTACAACAAAGCTAGTGCTACACATAGAAGAACAGCGAAAAATCAGAGACTTACATAATCGAATCGCTAAGCTAGTTCAAATCGACTAGTGTCTTTTTCGCCCTGGGCATGGCGTTAAAAGGCTTTTTTACTTTACCAAAATGTCGTGGTCGTTGCCACGTTAAACAAACGTACAGGAGGAAAAGAAATGAATCGTAAATTTTTGGAACAGTTAGGATTGACTGAAGAACAAGTTGAAGCAGTTATGTCTGAACACGGGAAATCAACACAGGACCTACAAGCAAAGGTATCTGCTGCAGAAGACAACGCCAAGGGCTTGCAAGACCAGTTGAGAGAGCGTGATAAGGACATGAAACAGCTCAAACAAGACGCTGAGGGCAATGCTGACCTACAACAAAAATACTCAGACTTGGACAGCAAGTACAAGACACAACAAAAGGAACATGAACAACAACTCAAGACAATGCAACTAGACCATGCTATTGAAATGCAATTGAGCGGTCAGGTTCATGACGCTGGAATCGTGTCTAGTCTACTAGATAAGTCTAAATTGGGATTAGGTGACAACGGAGCGGTGACTGGATTAGATGAACAGTTGACGGCTTTGAAGGAATCTAAAGGCTTTTTATTTGCTCCACAAAAGGCTGAACCACATATCGCTGGTGCTAAGCCACAAGGGACAACACAAGAAGAAACAGTTGCTAACGACCTGACAACGCAGATGATTAATGCGTTTACGTCAGATCTATAATCAAAAAATAGAAAAGAGGAACAGATATGCCAGCAACATTGAACTATGCAGAATCTTACCAACAAGGTTTGCAAACCCGCTACAGTGAAAACGGATTGTTATTCACTCAAAAACTTTGGAACTCTCCATCCAATACACTTTTGAAGTTCACAGGCGCTAAAGAAGTGAAAGTACCACGTCTTTTGATTAAAGAAGGGCGTAAAGACCGTACACGTCGCACGATTACGAACATTGACGCTAACTATGAAAACCAATGGGAAACATACACATTGACTAACGAGCGTTACTGGTCAACACTAGTAGACCCATCAGATGTGGATGAAAGTAACTATGTCGTTTCGATTGCTAACATCACTAAAACATTTAATGATACTGAAAAAGTTCCAGAAATGGATAAATTCATGGTATCTAAATTGTTCTCTCGTAAGAAAGCACTTGATACAGAAAGTAAACAAATTAAGTCATTGAATTTGACTGAGGAAAACTTCCTCGCAACCTTCGATGAGTTGATGGAACAAATGGATGAAGCTGGAGTACCAGCTGAAGGTCGTGTTATTTTCTGTACACCAGCTGTTAAACGTATGATCAAGAACATCAAGCAGTTTGGTCGCACTGTTAATATTCACGGTCAAGGTACAGTGATTGACCGTTCAGTTGGTCGTTTGGACGATGTGACTATTGAGACAGCTATTCCATCTAACCGTATGAAGACCTTGTACAACTTCACAAATGGTGCTAAAGTTGACCCAACTGCTAAACAAATCCATTTCTTCTTGATTCATATTCCATGTATGGCAGCGCCACAAAAATATGAATTTGTAGGACTTGACGCACCAAGCGCTTCTTCAAGCGGTAACTACTTGTACTACGAACAATCTTACGATGATGTATTGCTATTCCAGACTAAACATGAAGGTCTAGCCTTTGTCGTCGCACCTTAAAGAAGGAGGATAGAAAATGTTAACAGTAAAAAAAGACAATCGTGTACTAGATATTGATGAACTAGAAAAAGTAACCTTCCTTGAAGATGGTTACGATGTGGTTGAAATCCAAGATGGTGAGTATGTAGTAGTAGAGCCAGCGACTAACGGACGTACTTACACTATTCAAGAGTACAAAGCAGTAGTTGCTGAACGTGATCAAGCTCTAGCTGAACTTGAAAAACTATCTAAAAAATCCACTAAAGACGATAAGTAGAAAGAGAGGTTCTGCTGATGGAGAAGATGACATTTGAAGAAATCCAAAAGCATAACAAAGATGCTAGACAAGCCTTGATTGACTTGTATGAACAACGTTATTCATGCTATCTAGAAGAGTTAGTGGTCGATGAAGTCATGCAGAACATTCTTAACTACTGCAATCGTGAGGATTTTCCTTTAGAGTTGCGATTTGTAGCTATTCAGATGGTTTATGTTGTTTGTAATCCTGACCAAGCTGTCCAGGGCAAGAATATTTCTGTTGGAGATACTCGTGTCGAATTGGCTAAGTCAGACCTTGCCAGACGGGCCGAAAGTGTCTTGCTGGACTTTACCAGTCAGCTACAGCGGTTCAGAAAGTTGAGGTGGTAGGATGAATATCAATGATGTCTTATCTCAGGCAAGACCAAGTATTGAATGGACCTATGATAAAAAGATGGATGTGTTTGATACGGTCGAGGGTACGAAACCCAACGGAGCTGATTTTGTAGAGTTCAAAGAAATCTACAAGAAGGTTCCCTGTCGTGTCTCTGTTCGTAACTTAGCGAATACAGAGCAGAACGAAGCGCACCAGCTCAAGACAGAACACAAGATTTTCTGTTCGCCTAAATTTGCTATAAAAGCTGGTAGTAAATTGATTGTGGACGGTGTTAAATACTTGACTAGTGAAGACCCGATGGTCTATGTCACACATCAAGAAATTGTGGTAAGACGACATGAGTGGTTATGATGATAGTGATGTTCAAGAGTTCTTGAAACGACTTGAACGAGCTCAGGCAATTATTGATTCTGAGTTTATGCAGGCTGCTAAAGATATCGGCCTAGCCTTTTTGAAAGAGGTTAAGGAACGAACACCAAAGGGCCTAACAGGTAAGTTAAATCAATCATGGAAGATGGAAGTAAGCAAAAATGGGAATGTGTACGAAGTTATCGCATTTAACCCTATGGAGTATGCTTCTTTCGTTGAAAGCGGACACCGCCAACAAGTAGGGCGTTATGTCCCTGCAATTGGTAAGCGTTTGGTCAATCCTTGGGTGGAAGGACGCTTCATGATGAGACTGACAGAAGAACAGATTAAACAGAAAATCCCACAAATCACGCAACAAATCGAAGAGAGGCTAAAGGAGGAACTAGGTGGATTATAGTATTAGACCACTCGTCATCAAGCAACTCAAAGATGTGTTTGGGTGCAAGGTGTATGATGAACAAATCCAGCAAGGATTGAAAACACCTTGTTTTATTGTAGATGTGAAGCCTGTGACTCGGAAGCGGTTGGCAAACCAAAACGATAAGCAGGTTTTTATTGTCTTGCTGCATTACTATACCGAAAAAGCAACAGACTTATACCAAAAGTTTGAAGAGATTGAAATGGTATTTAATTCGCCTTCCTTTCGTTATTTAGGGGATAAGTACCCTATCAATGATTTGAAGGTGGAATACAATGCGAATGACTTGATATGCACATTTACAATCACTCGATACGTTCGATGGGTTGAAGAAGAACCGACAATGCAAATATTAGAAAGGATAGGTGAAACTTCTCATGGAAATGAATGAAGAAGTAGGTTATGTAACCGAACCAGTGGTACCAATCACTGAAGATAAATTTGGCAAAGAGGCATTACTCAAGTATTTTGAAGATGATGCAACTTTGTTAAACATTTTGCTGGAAGATGACCAGTCATACTCACTAGCAGAAGTAAGACGCATTTTAGAAGACTGGAGAAAGGGTGTGGCTAACTAATGGCGCAATGGACAGTACAGAATAAACGAGTTCCAAAGGCTTACATCAATTTTGTATCAAGAGATGATGTGATTATTCCTTTGGAAGACAATACGATTGCAGCAGTCATGATTGCTGGATCTTGGGGAGAGCCTGGTGCCTTCACACTTGTTGATGGTACAAGCAACTTCCGTCGCCTATTTGGTAAACCGATTGATGAACTTCTTCCGATTCGTGAAACCTTGAAAGGAACTGGTAAGGTCCTTGTCTACAATGGTGTGAACAACACTGGGGTACAGGCAACAAAAACAGAAAGCGACATGGTCGTTACAGCTAAATACAAAGGATTAGCTGGTAATAATATCCATGTTATCTTCAAGAAACAAGTTGAGACTGGTTTTGAGGTAACAACCGTTTTCTTCGGAAAAGAAGTTGATAAACAAATCATCACAGCCTTGCCATTTAAGAATGACTATGTGAATGTGACTGGTACTTTAACAACGGAAGATAAAACAATCTTGCTTGAAGGTGGTATCGATGGAGCTACAACCAATTCAGAGGTTGAAGATTTCCTAAATGCACTCGATACTCAAGACTTCCGTGTCTTGGCTCTGGGTACAGATGAAAGTGCAACAAAAGCACTTGTTACGGCTCATATCAAGAAATGGCGTGACGCTGGTCGTTCAGTTATTGCAGTCTTGAATGATTACACGGACGCTGATGATGAAGGTGTTGTATCAGTTGGTAACGGGGTTACATTGAGCGATGGTACGAAACTAAGCGCTAAGGACTGTGTATACTTCGTAGCTGGTAAGTATGCAGGGGCTGGCTTGCAATCCAATACATTCAAGTCTTATCCAGGCGCTATCGACTGTGAGCGTAAGAACGAAGCAGAGGCTGAAAAGCTCATCAATAAAGGTCAGCTTATCTTTGCTTATCGAAATGAAAAAGTTATTATCTTGTCAGATGTGAACTCATTTACTAGTTATACGGCAGAACACAGCCGTATTTTTGGTAAGAATAAACTTGTCCGTACCATGGATAATATCAATACTAATGTCAAGTATGTCTTTGAGAACTACTTCATCGGTAAAGTACCAAACAACGTGAATGGTCGTGAGTTGTTTAAACAACGAATCATTACAATGGTCCTTGACCCACTTGCTCAAAAGCAAGCTTTGGAGTATAAAGCGAAAGATATCGAGATTTCACAAGGTATTACTAAAGAGTCTGTCGTGGTTAACTTGCCAGTTGTCTTGACTGACGCTATGGAAATCTTGTACATGACGGTTATCTGTGATTAAGAAAGGAGAAACTAGCTAATGGCTATTATGAGTCAATTAGATGCTTTGTCTGCTAAAGAAGGAACGGTCTTCTTTACAATCAATGACAAGCAGTATGAACTAGCAGAGCTTATCTCTCTAGAAGCAAAAATTGAATACACAAAAGCTGACGTGACCCCTCTCAACTCTCGTATGAAGGGTGGTAAGATTGTGGGTGCAGAAGGGACAGGTTCATTGAAGATGTACTACCACCGCCCAGAACTAAAGGCGATGGCTTTAAACTATGTCAAGCAAGGTATTTTGCCTCGTATTGATATCAAGTGTACTAATGAAGACCGTTCATCTCGCGCAGGTCGCTATACTATCGTTTTGAAAGGGGTTCTGTTCAAAGAATCACTTATCTTTAAACTAGATGGATCAGCGGATGAGGTCATTGACGAAGAAACAGACTTCACATTCCAAGATTTTGATATCCTATCAGAATTCCAAGAAATTAAATACTAACACAAGGAGGAAATAGTGGTGAGTGGATTACAAGCGTTTTTGAAACAAAACAAAAAAGGGGAAGAGACTAAGGATGTCTTGCTTCCTTCTTTTGAGGAACCAGTTAAAATTCGAGTGTTGAGCGCTCGTGAAGCGGACTCAATCAACGACCGTTGCTTTGTCAATAAGCCCGGTCGTAACGGACGTCAAGAGCGTGTTTTTGACGGTGTTAAATATAACCGTGAAATCTGTATTGCGTCTATCGTGGTTCCTGACCTTAACGATAAAGAATTGCAAGATTCTTATGGAGCAATGGGAGCTTCTGAGTTATTCGGTACTATGTTTAATTGGGGCGAAAGCGCCTTGATTTTGGAAGCTGTGACTGAACTAAGCGGTATCAACCAAACATTCCAAGATAAGGTTGACGAGGCAAAAAACTAATAAAAGAGGACGCGGAGGCACAACTTGCCTACTTCGCCCTCGTAAACTATTACATTCGCCCTAGTGAATTTGTGAATATGGATGTAGAAGAAAAAGCCTTTTTCGCTGCAGTCATGCATGAAGAGGCGAAACAACGTAAAAGAATGAAGAAGTGAGGTGATTCTATTGGCAAATATACAAACAACCATGTCTTTGACCGATAGAGTCACAGGCACTTTAAATAAAATCTATGCGACTATGGAGCGTGTCAAAAATGCAGGCCCTGGCATAGACAAAGTCATGAAGGCTCAAGAGTCAGCTATGAAAAAAGCTGGCGATTCTGGTCAATATTTTGTAAATAAAGCTGGGCGAATCATTGATATTAACGGTAGATTTGTAAATAGTGCAACTCTAGCAGCTGCAGGGCTCAAAAAAGAAGAACTGGCTCTAAGAGATTTAGGGAATGCCTCTAATAACGCTTCTAACAAACTAAGTAGGTTAGTATCTTTAAAAGGTTTGTTGAAGACCACTTTAGCTGGTATTGCAGTCGGTAAAATTACCAAACAAGCTATAGGTATGTCAGACGAGTATGCTAATATGCACGCTCGTTTAGATATGATCCGTGATGGTACGCAGACTACGGAGCAACTGCAGAAGTCTATCTATACATCCGCACAGCGTACAGGTTCAGCCTATACAACCATGGCTAACGGTGTCGCTAAGATGAGGATGCAGGCTGGCGATGTTTTCCAAAATAACGGTGAGACAATTGCCTTTTTGGAAACTATGAACAAATCCTTTGTTGTTGGTGGTGCAAGTATTGAAGAACAAAAAAACGCCATGCTCCAGCTTACTCAGGCTATGGCTAGTGGTAAGTTGCAGGGTGACGAGTTGCGTTCTCTCGCTGAAACTTCACCAGCTTTAATCCAAGCTATTGCCAATAAGCTAGGCGTTAGCCGTGGCGAGGTTAAGAAACTTGGAGCAGACGGGAAGATTACGGCCGACATTGTCAAAACTGCCATGCTGGAAGCAAGCGATACGATTGACAAACAGTTTCGCAATATGCCCCTAACTTGGGGCAGGGCATGGCAGAACTTCCTGAACTTTGTGACCAAGGCACTTGAGCCAATATCGATTAAGATAAATCAGAAAGTGAACTCGTCTGCCTTCCAACAGTTTGCTCAGATTGTAGCCACGGTGCTTAAATATGTCGTTCAAGCGGTTATCTTTGCTATGGATATGATTGGGACTGTTTGGAGTATGTTAGCTCCGATTGCTCAATTTGTCATCGATAACTGGTCTGTCATCCAACCGATTGTCATTGCCGTAGCATTCGCTATAGGAACTTATATAGTCGCAATGAACGCAGCAAGTATAGCGACTAATCTATTTAGTATCGCTACCAACGTGGCTAAAACAGCAATGGCTGGTTTTAATGCAGTTATGGCAATGAATCCAATCATGTTGATTGTGATGGCAGTCATTATCCTTATTGGTCTCTTCTATGCCTTAGTTACATGGTTTAACAATCTTACTGGTGCAGCTGTATCAGCTACAGGAATCATCATAGGGGCTATATTTTACCTAGGAATGACCATTTGGAATATACTTCTTAGTATTGCCAATGCAGCTATCTGGGTGATTAATATGATGCTACAGGGTGTTTTTTGGTATGTGAATACCGCAATAGCATTCTGGATGTTCCTCTATCAGGCTATCTTAACTATTTTGATAGGTATTTTAGACTTTATCGACTGGTTTGTTACTGGTGCTGTTAACTTATGGAACGAGATGTCTTTCCAAGTTCAAAGTGCTTGGTATGATATCGCTCAAGGTGGCCGTGATATGGCTGTCGCTATTGCAGGTTTCGTAGATAATATGGTCAATAGCGTTATCGGTGCAGTTGAGGGCATGATTAACTCTGTTCTTAGCGGATTTAATAGCATGATTGGCTTCTTGAATGGTCTTGGGTTGAACATCAGTGCAGTTGGTTCGGTTTCGCTTGGTAGAACTAATTTTGCAGGAGATGTAGCTGGTGCGATTGATAGCATGCAGAAACCAGTAAAGAAAACCTTCGAAGGTCTGCACTTGGCAGATGGGCTTAAACAACATAAAGCTAGCTTAGAAACTCCGCACCTTGACGCTCCGCAACTGGGTTATCTTGAACTTGGAGACCGAATGGGAGCCTTTAATAAAGGGTATGAAATCGGCCAAGGTATTGACAAGGCTGTCGGTGGTTTCTTCAAAGGAGCTGGGGATGGCAATGGCGCAGGAAACAATTTCTTAGGCGACCAAGGAAAGACACCTTACGAACTAAGCCCAGCAAGTTCAGTACCTGGACAAGGAGACGGAGGAAAAGATGGCGGTCACAATCCAACTGGTGGTAAATTAGACAAAGTCGGCAAGATTGAAGATGAAATCAAACTGGACGATGAATACATCAAGTTAATTAAGGATGTTGCGACCATGAAGTGGCAACAGAACTTCATTACCTTGAAACCAGAGATTGTGACCAACATCGACTCTATTAATAATGCTGGTCAGTATGCCAACGTGTTGGATGATTTGAATGCAACGATTGTGGACGCTTTGAATAATGGCGCTGATGGCCTCATGGCTTACTAGGAAGGAGGTAGCAGATGTTTATATTTATTGAAGGCATTAAATTGCCAGTGAATCCAGAAGAAATCAAACTGGAGGACAAACAAGGAATTGAGACAGTCGCTATCATCGATACTGGTAATGTTCCGCTTGTCGGAAATCCAGAGCTTCAATCGATTGAGTTTGAATCCTTTATTCCTAGCGGAAGATACGATGGGAACTACCAACGAAATAGCCGTGTTTCTCCAGAATCCTTTGTATCATCTATTCGTAAATTTAAGACAGAAGGCACTCCTATTCAATTAATGATTGGGGGTGCTTTTGGTTCTGCTATTAACGGGAAATTTCTAGTGGAACAGTTCGATGTCTCTACCAAGACGGGATATGAAAATGACCTGATTTATAAGATTAAGTTCTTACAATATCGATCTCATAAACCACGTAAGGTCACCATCAAAGACAAGCAAGCGCTTGAGGCTACTAAAAAGAAACCGCAGGCGAAAGCTACTGAAGAACGTAGCCCTACGACTGAGAAACCTGCTCAAAAAAGCCATACGGTTGTTAGTGGGGATACTCTTTGGGGAATTGCTCAGACTTTTTATGGAGACGGCAGCCGATATACTGAAATTTACGAAGCCAACAAAGACAAAATCCAAGACCCTCATTGGATTTATCCTGGACAGGAGTTTGTGATACCATGATGCAATTATTCTATCAGAACAATAAAACTGGAGATACATGGGATTTAGCAACTGTGTCTGATAAGGTCGAATTCAAGACAACTAGAAAAGGGTCAGCTTGGAGCGTGGAGATTACCTTGTACAACTCTACAAAAGTAGCCTTTGAATACGGTTCTCCGCTTGCTTTCAAGCTAGATGATAAAGAGGTGTTCTTTGGTTATTTGACCAAAGTCAAGTACGAAAAAGACACCAAAACAACCTTGACCTTCCACGACCAGATAAAGTACTTACTACGCAATATCAACTTTGTTGCCAGGGATAAAAACGTTAATCAAATCGTCTCGGCAATCGCAGGAGATTTTGATTTGAAGATTGGGGAACTAAAAGCCCCAGCCGTGACCTTATCCCCTCAACTAAAGGAAGATAAGAAGGCTCTGGATATTATCCAGGAGGCTATGGACGAGACCTTGGTGCAAAGTGGAGAATTGCTGGTTTTGTATGACAAGTTCGGAGAGTTGACACTAACAACTCCAAAGAACTTACCAATCCAGTACATTATCGGTAATGAATCCTTTATGTCTAGTTTTGAGTTTGAAGGTTCGATTGAGGATAGTGCTAATATTGTCCGCTTGATTCAAGAGAATAAAGAAACCAAAAAGAGAGAGGTCTACATCTATCAGGACAGCTACAATATCGGAGCTTGGGGAAAACTCCAGTACATGAAAAAAGTGGATGAGAAAGCAACTGAGGGGCAAATCAAGCAATGGGGTGAAATGCTCTTGAAGATGAAAAACCGTCCCAAAGAAACTTTCAGTCTGAAAGCCGATATTGGAAGTATTGACTTTTTAGCAGGTCATGCAGTCTATGTGGATGTTAAGGATATTGAGAAGAAGGGGTGGTATGTCATTGAAGAGGCAACTCATTCTTTCAGTGCAGAGAAGCATACGATGGAGATTAAATTATTTATGGCAGGAAGTGAGTAGATGGAAGTAATAGAAAATCTAAAGAAATTGATTAGTAATTTCATTGAAAATCGCCAGTTCGCAAAGATAACGACTGGTGTAGTTTTATCGGTTTCTCCACTCAAAATCCAATTGACCAATGAGTTGATTTTAGATGATTCTATGCTTGCTGTCACATGGACGGATGAAACCTTGGATCCTGAGTATGTTGGTCAAACTCTTCATCTCATCAGACAAGATGGTGGAGGGTTTTATTATGTCTTGTACAAGAAGATATTCCACTACAAGCGCAAAGTGAAAGGGGGTTCTGATGAATGAGTACTCCTAAAACAAACTTTTTAAACATCGTTAAAAATGTTGTCAAAGCTAAGAAACAGCCTAGCTTAACACTAGATGAAACCAATATCTTACTAGAAACAGACGGTATCCATGCTTTGAAGCAATCAATCAGACGCATGCTGACGACTGAACGGTTCATCTATACAATTTATGACCATCGATACGGTGTTGAGTTAGACGCTTTATTTGGTGGAGATATGGATTATGCCCAGATGGATATTGCACGACGCATAAAAGAGGCCTTGTATGAAGATGACAGGATTCATGAGGCTCATTCTTTTTCGACCAAAGTGAAGAAAGATGAGTTTTATGTGCAGTTCATGGTTGATAGTGATTTTGGAACATTTGAGATGGATTTGGAGGTGAAACGATGATAAAGGTAAAAACATATCCAGAAATTTTAGAGGATATGCTGGCCTTGTTTGATGATAAGTATGACAAAAGACAAGGATCTGTCTTGTACAATCTAGTTGCGCCTGCGGCTCGAGAAGTCGCCATTCAGTATACGGTCTTAAAATCGTATGAGGAAGTCAACTTTTTGGATACGAGTACAGGAATCTTCTTAACTCGTTTATGTAGGCAGTTCGGAGTTGAACGATTGCCAGCCACGGCATCGGTTCGACTGGTTCAATTCAAACAGGAAATCCCGCTCGGAACCCGTTTCAGCGTGGTTAATAGTGAGTATAATTTCCGTGTTTTGGAACGCCGCTCTGGATTCGAGTATAGTGTAGTAGCTGAACAAGTCGGAAATGGTCCCAACTATGTAAGAGGGCAACTCATTAACATTGATGTGTTGAGCGACTTTAAAGGGGCAGAAATCGGCTCTGTTATCGTCGTAGGAGAAGACGAAGAGACAGATAAACAACTCCGTAAACGGACCATTGAGTACCTTAAAACACCGACTTTGAACGGAAATATAGCCCAATACAAGAAATGGGCAAGTGAGTTTGTTGGTGTTGGTTCAGCACTTATTGAACCGCTTTGGAAGGGAGAAAATACAGTGCGTGTATCTATTACAGATGCTGACGGTAACGAAGCTAGTTCAGAACTTGTAACTAAGTTCAAGAATTACTTAGACCCTGAACCAAGTGGCCACGGGTTAGGCGTTGCTCCGATTGGTGCTTATGTGACAGTGCAGTCTGTAAGTGGCTACAACGTTCGTATTACTGCAACTATCAAGATTGATGAAGATGTAGACATTGAAACAATCAAGAATGAGGCGAAATCCCAACTCATTAAATACTTACGTGAAGAAGCGTTTGAAGAGAAAGAGGTTCGGAACTATAAAGTTGCTACAATCATTGACAGAATTAATGGTGTTCGCGATGTGGACCGTATTTTGTTGAACGACAGGGAACAAAGTATTGAACTTTCTACCAACATGCTTCCTAAACTAGCGGAGGTAACTATCAATGTCGCAAGTTAGATATCGTATGTTATCGGCTTTACCAGAGGTCTTAGATCCAACTATCAATGATTTGTTTGAAACTGAAATTCCAGAACTGGAATTAATTACAGACTTAACCTTTGATACCAGACGGTTGATGCTGTTGCCAGAAGCGACGGAAGACTGGGTTACACGTTGGGAAAAAGCTCTTCAGGTAAAACCGAAAACAACCGACTTGGAAGAACGAAGGCGGTATCTAATCACTTTAATTTCTTCCAAGATTAAAATCAACTCAGTAAGTTTACAAAAAATTACAAAGAGCTTTACGAATGTCAACAACTTAGTAACGGTCAAGGGTTCAGCGGTACATATCCGATTTTTAGGAGAACTACCGACTGGATATTTGAACCGTTTTTTAAAGTATGTTCGTGAATTGGTTCCTGCTCATTTAGGAATCCAATTCTCGGTTGAAGCGCCAATGATGAACGCGATTTATGTTGGTGCTCACACATTCAGAGACATTCGTTCGGTTCGATTTGGATAGGAGGAAATAAATGGGATATTTTATCCAACCTATTGTGACCGATAAAGCAATTAGCGAAACGGCCCTAGCAATTCAAAATAGAGAACCACTGGTCTTTACTCGCATAGCTTTGGGTAGCGGACGGCATCGGACGGACATTGGCAAGAAAAACAATATCGTACAAGTTGTTCATTCTTTGCAAGTGACACAGTCCTTATCGACTGATGTAGCTGACACGATTCGTCTTACAGCACGGTTTGATAATTCACAGATTGAGCGTGAAATGATTGTGAATGAAATCGGTGTGTTTGCAAAACGTGGAAATCATGAAGAGTTCATGTATATGTATACCTGGGCAGAGCAGGGAGATGTGATTCCTCCAAAAACATCTGCTTATGTATATCGAGATTATGATTTCAATACGACTATTAGTAAGAATAGTCAGATTACCATTCAATACAATGCGACTGACTTGGTTTATGCAACTGTCCCTGAACTGAAGGCGACAGAAAGGAAACTGCAGACTAATATCGATAATCATATTGGAGATACTGCCCGTCACGTTTCTGACCAAGAACGGACACGCTGGAATGGGAAAGCTGATGCCACCCATCGTCACAAGGTTTCAGACATCGATGGTCTTGAAGCGATTATCGGTAACCAAACAACAAATAAAGCGAATCAATCAGACCTTACTGCTCACATTCAAAATCAAAACAACCCACATAATGTTACAAAACAGCAAGTGGGTCTAGGGAATGTTACGAATGTTGAGCAAGCAAGTAAGCAAGATTTTAACAATCACGCAACTAATCATAACAACCCTCATAGCGTCACAAAGGCGCAGATTGGATTGGGAAACGTGACAAATGTGGAACAGGCTAGTAAGTCTGATTTTCAACATCACTTAGACAATCATAATAACCCGCATAATGTGACGAAATCTCAAGTGGGACTAGGGAATGTAGATAACATCAAACAAGCAAGCTATGAGTCTGTAGAGGCTTTAAAGCGTGAGTTTCAGGAGCACGAAGATAGACTAAACTCTATCGAGTATATGTTCTTGCAGAATGACTTCACTGCTCCGATTCGTACAGACGACGGTACAGAACATACCTTACTGGCTGATGAAAATGGTCATGTGATTGTCGCAGATTGGAAATATAGAATGGAGGTATAATATGGCAGTAATTAGTACACAGACACGAAAAGTAACTGACTTGCCACAAACATATCAGGTTAATAACTCGGACAACATCATGATTCATGATGGTCGTGGGTTGAAGAAAGTATCTGTGCAGACTTTTAAAAATGGAGTGAGTCCAACTCCCACAACCGCAACAGCTGGTTCAAACGGAGTTGTCAGACCTGATAACTCAACGATTACAGTCGATAGCTCGGGTGTTCTACGAGTAAACAGGTCCGCGCTTGGGATTCCAAGTACACCGTCCGAAGTAGTTGCACACAAGCTGATTAACCAAAATGGAAACCAGCAAATGAAGTATTGGTATGGGTCAAAGGCACAATATAATGCAATTAGCACCAAAGACCCCAACACAATCTATGATGTGTATGAGTAGGTGATGCTATGGCTACAAGAGAAGGAATCTATGTCGGAGGGCATGAGATTGTCCAAAGATATGTTGGTAATCGGCTAATTTGGAGTAAAAATATTTTTCAGGATTTTGGAAGAATATTTTTTTATGTTTCTGTACCTAACGATTCAAACAATCGATTGTTGTGTGGCATTCCTGTTGTAACAGGATATGATAATAATAAATTTTGGAATTTAATTTTATCAAAAAATGTAGAATTTCAAGTAATAATGAAAAATAGAAAAATTCAATTCAGTATAACTGAACCTAATAATAGGGAGCTTTCTGTTTTTGCTGATTTAAGAGATATCGAAAATCCAGCCAAATCATTTTATATAAACTTAAAAAATCCAAATGATATGCAATATCTGAATCCTAATAATTTAAATCGATTTGTATTATCAGGTACAATTTATAAAAAGAAGGAAGTATAAAACATGGAATTTGTATTAGTAAATAAATTTTTTAGAGTTGGCAAGACGGAAGTCTCTATTCAATGTGACAAGCCGTTAACTTTTTTCACTCGTGAGTTGGAGGGTGACCGCTTGGGTGATACGGATGAAACGCTCATTGAAACAGTCAAAGAGATTCTACGAGCTGAGCTAGATCCAACAAGTGCGATTGTGCAAGCTCAAGCTAAATTGCAAGAAACCCAAGCTAAATTGGAACAAGCAGAACAGAAATTGGCTCAGACCGAAACTAGACAGACTGCTACTGATGAAGCGGTTAAGTATAACCAAGCCGAAACAGACCGCTATGGAAAGATTATCCATGCGGTCGTTTTAAATGCTGTAGCAGGTAAGACAATCGCTTATGGAACTAACTACAAGGAGTTGGTAGAGTTGATTCCACTTGCTGAGATTGGAAAACGTTACTTGGCACACGACTTGATTACTCTTGAAGACCCAGCACACGTTGAAGTGGACGGAGAAGGCAAGCGTATCTTGGTTCAGTTGAACAAGGAATTTACTTACAATGGCGAACCAGTCAGCGATTTCGTCCGTGACGGCCGTCTTGAAATGAACGGAACAGGCGCAGCATGGAAGTACGAACCTAAAGAACAAAATGAGCCTACGAATGTTGCACCAGCAGCTGCAGTTTCTACGACAGCTACCGTAACTCCTACAGCAGCGGAACCTTCTGCTACAACAGTTGCACCTAACTAACAACGGGGGTAACTATGGACGTCTTTGAGAAAATCGAACACTTTTTCACTAGCGTAATGCCAGTGCTAACTCCAACAATCATTGCTTGGATTAGCTATCGATTGCCGAAAAAAGCCAAAGAAGAAACAGATAAAATTGTCTCGGAACTAACCGATGTCAAGAAACAGATTGAAGATGTCCAAACTACCGCTAAAGATAGCAATTCCAAAATCGACGAAGTGCAAGAAAAATTAAAAATTCACGATGAGGCGCATCTAAATACCATGAAGTTGCGCCTTGGTCGTGATATGCGACAGGCTATTAACAGAGGATATACCTCTAGAGATGAATTTTCCCTAGTAGAAAGTATGCATAAAATCTATAAAACTCTAGGAGGCAATGGCTACATAGACCGTTTATTCAGCGATTTTGAAAAATTGGATATCAAAGAAGGCATCTTAATAGATGATTAGAAAGGGGCGAAGAATGGGTTGTAACAACCACAGAGTTAATACAACCAATTTGGCTCGAGTTGATGGTGGCGACCTTGTTAAACAAGGGGATTTGTCTTCTACTTTTGGATTTGAATTGTTAGATGAAAATTACCGTGTTATGACCTTATTTGAGGGTCAAGATGCGGTTGTTACTCTGACAAAGGGACAACGAAGGTGGAAGACAACTGCTCCCGTCACTAGCCATTCTGTCAATTTTAATTTAGACAGTATTCTGCCAAGCGGAAAATACCGAGTGGAAATCTCGGTTGGAGGGTATATCTTCCCAAGCGATAGAGATACTTATATTGAAATTGAAGAATCAGATAAAGAATTGGTTACTGAAGATGTCTACACTTTGAAGGAGTTAGACATCGAAAAAGAAGTAAAAAAACAACTTGCGGGTAGAACTGCAAGCGAAGGTGGAGCATGCCAGGAAATCCCAGATTTGCTCACATACTATAACTTAGGAAAGGTATAGAAAATTATGGATACAAGTAAATGGATCGCATTCGCTCAAGCATTGGGAGTGGATTACAAGGCGCTGAAGCAGTTAATCGATACGAAGATTGACAGCGCTACGTTAACGCAAGCTATTGAGCAGGCAAAAACCGCAGTTAAGAATGACCTTCTAGGTGATGGGGTACCTGAAAACCTCAACACGCTTAAAGAGCTTGCTGAGAAAATTGCTAGCATGAGTGGTGATACCGAAGGCGCAGTCGTTCAAAAACTAGCTGACCTCG
>CAUOWW010000008.1:0-42820 GCA_963508345.1 uncultured bacterium | reverse complement strand
GGGTGGTTTTTTTGTCTCGCACCTAACGGAGCGAGACGGACTAATAGTCACATAAATAAAAACGGGAGAACTGACGCATCAGTCCCTCCTAGACATAAACAAGTGTGCCCGTTTACTGAAGATATTAGATCATCATGCTACGCAACAAATTGTTGCCTGAAAATTCTTGAAATTTATTTTGATGCGAGTATAATAAGAATTAAATTAACATAAGGGAGGCATACGCCTATGATTGGTGACTTTCTAAAGCAACGTAGATTAGCAATGGGGTTTACTCAAGAATTTGTAGCAAATCAATTAAAACTAAGCCGACAGGCTATTTCAAATTGGGAAAATGACTCTCGTGATATCAATGTTAGAGACTTAATAGCTTATGCAAAGCTACTAGAAATATCCTTCGAAGATTTAGAAGTTAGTTTAAATCAACCAAGTGCTTTAACTAAAGAAAGCATATCTAAAATATCAGATGGCGTTGTACCCAAGCATTTTAATTTAAAATTACAAAGACAAGAGCAGACTGAAGCTACCAGCACTCAAAAGCTTCACGTCAAAATCGAAGGAGATAAAGTTATCGGCGTTCATATTCTATTATCTTGCTTATTTTTGAATAAAAACAAGTTAATAATTAGAAACTGCCCTACTGCCTTTGATTTTCTAAATATACTCTATGAATTTGGAAAGAATGAGTGGTCTGATTCTTTCACCTATGAAGATACTATCGAGGTTAGCTCTAAAAGGATGCCTACAGATATTACATCTCTCAATAAAATTAGTAGAGCTAGCATTGGTACTATAACAGCTTTGACTTATCGATATCACCATCTTTTATTTGCATTTCCTGGAGGAGACGATTTTTGTTTCAGACCTATTGACTTACACCTTGATATTCTCTCCACCGTAGCGAGCTATACCTATCAAGAAGAGAATAAAATCTTTTATTCTGAGAAGAATGACTTGCTAAATAAAAACATATCCTTAAATTGTTACGCAGATGGTAGCAAGAGTGTGGGAGCTTTTTTCAACGCTATTAGCTTGGCTTACTTTTATCCAAACGAAATTCGAATCAACGGTCTATCACCAGACCCTACTGTGTCCTATCTCATTACATTACTAGAGTCTTCAACTAATCGTACAGTGCAATATCTAACATCTGATAAAATTGTCATTTCCAAAGTGGATTCTATTGAAATTAAAGATGCAGAAATCACATTACCTCCCGATATGTCTATGCTTGTATCCTATGTCTTGCTATTCTGGGATGAGTTAGAAAATACCATTTTTGACAATGTATTTATCAGAGATATTCCTCAAAGTTACATTGACCTTTTTACAAAATTAGGACTAAATATCATTGAAGACAAACACACAATTCAGTTCAAAAAAGCATCTCAAATAGAGTCCGAGTACTTTGAATTTTTACGTTTAGGTGCTGCACCATTTATTACAAGTGATTTAGGTCCTATTCTATCAGAATTTTTAGCCTTTCACAATATATCATCCATCCTATTTGATGAAGTATTTGTTCAAAGAATCAATCATATTGCAGAATTACACAAATTGGGAATTAGAATAAAAGTTTTGAGTAACGGTGCATTAAAAACACAAGACAAACTATCAGATATTGACACAAATTTAAAAATGTATCATTTAAATGATACATGTGCAGGTATGGCTATCTTGATGGGAATCATTCAAGTTCATCTTGATAAAGCGATGCTATCAAATTTTGACACTGTTCTTCACGGATTCGGAAACATACAAAAGGTATTAAGTTCATTAGGATATAAAGGAGAGATTT
This sequence comes from uncultured bacterium, assembly GCA_963508345.1. Taxonomy (GTDB): domain Bacteria; phylum Bacillota; class Bacilli; order Lactobacillales; family Streptococcaceae; genus Streptococcus. The sequence goes on along the minus strand of CAUOWW010000008.1, from coordinate 41,022 downwards.
ATGGATAACCTACACTTTTACTCATCAAAGAAATCTACGAAATTTCTGACATATCTTCCCAAGACAACTTGTTTCTTAGGTGCATGCACTGCTCAAAATCTAGCCCTTGGAATTGACTATTTTTCCAACAGTCAAATTAAAACTTTTTCTCCTTATGATACCGTTTTTAATGCACCATCCTTACTAAAGGATTTAGAAATCATTGCATTTGAATTGAATCATCATATCTCGATAGATACAAAACAAAAAGTATTTTATGATGAAGTTCGTTTTTGGAATCGTTCAGAGAGTTTTAAAAAGGTCATAAACGAAAATTTACAGATTGATACTTGTGTTAAGAGAGCAATAACTGAATCAGATTTACTAATCGTTTCTCTCGGATCCGTTGAAATGTGGTCTAAGTCTAAACACGTAATGAACAGACTTCCAAAAAATCAGTTTTTCAACCCAGAGATTAAAAATGTTTATCTATCCTCCGACGATATTCTTAACTTTTCTAAGGAAATTATGCGAATCGTGCACCTTATCAATCCTGACATTAAGATTCAATTTTCAATCCCCTATGTACTTCTTAAAGCTTCTGAAAAATTTCAAAATCTTCATCTAGCTACAACTGAAAATTATCGGATTATCAAAGATGCTATTATGGAATTAGGGTACGACTATTACTTTCCTGAATATGAACTATTCAAATACTATGTTGAAAAAAATAATCATCCTTTCCAAGAAGATGGAAGGCATCCTTCTGTAAAGCTAATTGCAGATGTATCTAAACACATTGTTAAAGAAATTAACAAGGATTATCTATTAGATACACCCCACAAACCATTTGCAATCAACAAAGTCGATAGCCTAGGTAAAATCAATGGTAAAGAATACTTATAGTGACGATTTACAACGTATCTTTAAAGCTCAGACTCTCCCATCATCGCCTTTGATAAGAGAAGAAAAGAACTTATTTACTTTTTCACCCATTCAAGATGAGCTAGAGTATTTTAAAGAAAAGAAATATGGTTTATATGTAAAAGAACAAGTTTGTTTCCGAAATGTCTACCCTGCTAACTTAGTAAACCCTATCTCTACCCCATGCCAAACGTTAATTAGTTTATTTTCATTCTATGAAGAGAAATATGGACAAATTATTGAAACTTTTATTACTAAGTTTTTAAATAAATGGATTCCTTTTGATGATATTTACATTATCTGTCCCAAAATTACTGATGCTCTTGAGCAACTGTACAAAGTTACCAACCATATTATCGAAATTGATAAAGAACGTCTACGATGTGATGTTCCCTTGTCTGGAAATCACTACTACATTAAAATTTGCGTCCAATACCATAACGGTCTAGTGACTCTGGCAAATTTTGTGCTGATAAATTATCAAGGAGGACTTCAATCACAAATAGACAGTGTTCTTTTCCCTTTAAGATTAGATATGATTCGTGAACAAGCGAAATCTATTTACGAGTCGCAAAATTTTCTAGCCACCTACAATAAGTTATATAAATTTTCTAGTAGTCATGAACTGACGCATTTTTTCATCAGTCAACTAGAAGCTTTAACCATTTTATTCCCGGAAATTGGAACATTTGGCAATCATAGACACAGCTATGCCCTAAAAAAACTAGCTAGAGAAATCTTTTTGGAATGTGATATTCATAATATCTCACTAGAGGACGTCTTAAATGAGTTTTCAACGATTAAAATCGAATTGCTAAAACAGTACAAGGAATATTCTCGGAATATCAATAAAGCATTAAAGAAAGTCAAAAAGAGTAGGGATACAATGGGGGCAGATTATGCCTATCAGACATTAGGTATTCCTTATAAACTCTACAAAAATCAGATTGATCCCACTTACAAACTACCTGAATTGCCGAGCAACTTTGCTTATTATAGAGATTCGCATAAAAACCTCTATCAAAATCCAATAGAAAGTTATAAATAATCATGGCAAAATTACTTATCTTACACCCCTATCGTGAAACTTACACCGATATTTACTCTTGTCTTTCCAAAAATCATCACTATACACTCCTGATTGATGATAGCAAAGTAGAATCATTTGAAACGAATAAACCAACCAATGTCACTCTAGTTACTACCCAACATTATCCTGAAAAGAGAAAAGAAACCTCACAAGGAATACTACAACAATCTCATTTCGATGCGATTGTTGCTTTAGATGAGTTTGATATGGTATTGGCTGCAGAATTACGAGAACAATTTCATATTAAGGGTCAATCAGTCAATCAAGCAAAAACTTTCCGTGATAAAGACAAAATGACACAGAAAGTCAGTGAACTAGGTTTTAAAATCCCCCATTCTTGGAAAATATCATCTTATGCGGAATTGAAAAACTTTTTCAAACAACATGGAGATATTATTCTAAAACCTTTGGATGGAGCTGGTTCTGTTGACACTTTCCACTTAAAAAGTGATAACGACTTAAGTCCTTTTGATTCCGATAACTTTTGGGGAGATAAGACTGTATTGGTTCAAGAATATATTTATTCAGATGTTTATCACATAGATGGATTTGTATCGCATGGAAATATCATTTATTGTGAACCGTCCCAATATATCTTCAATCCCTTGCTAATTAAAGAAGGAATTTCAGCTGCGGGAGTTTCCTTGGATCACACTTCAAAACATTTCAAAAAACTTGTTGATTACGCCTCTGAACTGTCTAAAAAACTCTACCCAGACGGAACATTTCTTTTTCACTTAGAGGTGTTTTACGATGGACACGAAATCATTTTTTTGGAAATTGCTTCACGCATTGGTGGTGCACGGATTCGTCAAAATCTACAATATAAACTGACCTACAATCCACTTGAGCTTCTCTTGACAGCCATCTGTAATGACACCTTACCCATACTTCCAACCGTATTTCCAGTTACTGGCTGGCTCCTAACTGCCAAAAAGGAAGGAGTCATCCAACAACTCCCAGAACTAACGGAAACGATAAAAGAACAGTATTCTATCTTTGACTATATTACTTACACGCAAATTGGTAAACAGTTGCATTCTGCTTTTCACAGTGCAGATGCTGTTGTCGGTTTTTCTTGTCATGGTTCAACATTCCGAGAAACAAAAAACAATCTCTTAGGAGCTGAGACTTGGGTGTTAGAAAACACGAGGTATAAGAAATGAAATATTTTATTTATCGCTTTTCTCCTGCAAGTATTGGTATTAAAGCAAAAGAAAATTTAGGTATTATATGTCCTAGCAGACAAGAAAAAAATTATCTTTCAGTTGGATTTTTAAAGAACCAAATTTTTTGTATAGATGATTTTAGCCAAATTAATCTACTCTTTTTTTTCAAAGATATACAGAACATAGAGGATATTTTCACACTAGATGAAGGACTCATGCATATTGTCGGTATCTTAAAATCGCTTTTTACCTCCGATAAAGAGGCTTGGAAAATCGCTTATACTTATAAAGACAAGAAAATCATGCGCACTCAGCTGAGTGAACAAATCAGTCAACCTCAACTATTGAACCCAAATGATAGTCTTCCTAATACCTTTCTGATTAAACCTAGATGTGAAGCTTCTGGCAAAGATATTCATATTATCTCTCAAATACCAGAGTATTATACAGCTGAGAATTTTCTTTTAGAAAGTCAGGAACAATTTGATACCATGTTTACTTGTGATGGTATAGCTATTAATGGAAAAATCCAATACTTTTTTACACATGAATATATAGGAAATATCCTAGATATTAAAACAACCTTCATCAATATCGTCCGTACAAACTCTCACTATAATAATCCCCTCTTCATTCAACGATTAAAAACTGAGACCCAAAAAGTATTGGACAGTTTAGGAACTGAGAAAATACATCCTTTCCATGCAGAGTTCTTTTATAACTCCACTACAGATGAGGTAAGCTTTTGTGAAATTGGAAAGCGGTTTGGTGGAGGAAATATTCCTTTGCTTATCAAATGTGCCTTTCAAATTGATATCCTAGATACTTACTGGAACCTTATAAATAGTGTTTCTATACCAGCAGAGATTCCAACATCGCCCAGTAAAATTGCACTGACTTTAGCTATTTTTCAGAATGGCCATCATCAAGCTCCTCCAAAGCTCCCTATCCCTATCGAATTTTTTAGAGAATATCCTGAAAAGATAAACTGTCCTGCTCATTCACTAGATGATTTACGCTATCTCATCACTACTAGTGTAAAGAATGAGAAGGAATTTACACTCATAAACGAGCTACTTGAGGAATATAAGTATGAACAAAGAGAATAAAAATATCCTACTACTGATTATCAGGGGACAAACAACAAACTTGGGTAATATTATTTTTGATTATGCCAATAAACTATTAATCGCAAATCTTACCGTTCAATCCTCATTCTTTATGATGCTTTATCAGTCTAGCGAATCCATTGTTCGCTTACTATTTAATCTATTTGCAGGATATGTTGCTGATTTTAGCGATAGAAAACGTATGCTCATTCTAACAGATGTGATTGCTGCAATTGCAACTTTCTTACTATTTTTATTTTATAATCCGCAAAATATCTGGATATTGGTTGTTGTCAATATATTACTGGCTATTTTATTTAGTTTTAACGGTCCAGCTTATAAGGCTATTATAAAAGACCTTCTTTCCAGCGATGGAATCTTTACCTATAACTCTATTTCTAAAATAGTGGCTGAGATTGTTGGAGTTGGAGCACCGCTAGCTTCCGTCTTTGTTATCCATCAATTTGGATTTAGATATGGTATGCTGATTAATTCTTTCTCTTTTATTATTTCAGCTTTGTGTGAATATCGTTTTCACATTTTACATCACCATAATACTATCCAATCAAAATTTTTTACTGGATTAAAAGAAGGTTTTACCTACCTCTATGAAGACAAAACACTCCTAACCATTTTAATTTCTTCCGCCTTTCTAAATTTCTTAGATGCGATCTATTCCTTCTATCTTCCATTCACATCAACGTTTTCTCAATTTCATCAAATTTTTGCTTATATTCTCGTTTCTCAATCTATCGGAAGTATCTTAGGAGCTCTTATCATCAGTCTAAACAAGAAAAAAATTGAACCGAGATACTTTCTTCATTTCTTATTGCCAGGTGCAGTCTCCTTAATACTTATTAATCTTTTTCAATCCTCGCAAATTATCTTATTGATTCTATTTGCTCTGTTCTCTACAACTGTTTCAATGTTCAATGTGAATTTAATGTCACACCTCCAAGTTTCTATAGATTCCAATTTCTTAGGACGCATTTTTAGCATCATATTCACTATCAGTGGTATCTTTGCTCCTTTCGGAACTATGTTTGCATCATGGATTGATTTTAAAAATTGGCAAATATTTCAATATATAGGTATTGTTCAACTGCTGATTTATATAATCAGTTTACTAGCACTTAATAAGAGTTCCAAAAAAAGTTAAATCATCCAGCTACACAGCACAAAATTAGGAAGATTATTCAATTCAAAATTGAAAATCTTTTTGAAATAAGCTATAATAAATTTAAGTAGTGATAGGAGATAGGATAGTGCCTACAATCAGTTTAACGCGTGATATAAAGCTAACAAACGAAGATGCTTTAAAGATTTTCAACCATCAATCATCTGAAAAATTACAAGAAATATTGAAATCTATTGAATCACAAGATGCCTCCACTCTAACGGAAAATAAATTCATTTCAAAATATTTATAACTCATCGCTCTTACAATAAAAAATATCCTGCAAGTTTGTTCCTTGCAGGATTTTTGTTTCTGATTAGATTAAGCCTTCCAAGAGACCCTTCATAAAGTTTTCTGAGTTAAACTCTCCAATATCATCGATTTTTTCACCAAAACCAATCAATTTTACAGGAATATTGAGTTCTTCACGGATGGCTAGAACCACACCACCTCTAGCAGTACCATCAATCTTAGTCAAGACAATTCCTGTTAAAGGAGTGATTTTCGAAAATTCTTTGGCCTGTACAAGAGCATTTTGACCTGTTGATGCATCAAGCGCTAAGAAGGTTTCATGTGGTGCTTCTGGCACAACACGTTTGATAATACGACCAATCTTTTCCAACTCAGCCATGAGGTTGTCCTTGTTTTGCAGACGACCAGCGGTGTCAATCATAAGAATATCGATACCTTCAGCTACAGCACGTTCCATGCCATCAAAGACTACACTAGCTGGGTCAGCTTTTTCAGGTCCAGTCACAACTGGAACGTCAACACGACGGCCCCATTCAGCTAGTTGGGCTACTGCCCCTGCACGGAAGGTGTCTGCCGCAACCAGCATGACCTTCTTACCAGCTTGTTTGTAGCGGTGGGCTAGTTTCCCGATAGAAGTTGTTTTCCCGACACCATTAACACCGACAAAGAGCATGACTGTCAAACCATCTTGGAAGTGGATACTTTCATCATAGTTGCCATCCTCTTCATAAAGCTCAACCAATTTTTCAATAATAACACGACGAAGTGCGTCGGGTTTCTTGGCATTTTGAAGCTTGGCTTCGTATCGTAGCTCCTCTGTTAAGTTAGAAGCGACTTGGACACCAACGTCACTCATAATCAGCAGTTCTTCCAGTTCCTCGAAAAATTCTTCGTCAACAGAGCGGAAATTTGCAAAGAAGGCATTCAAGCGAGCACCGAAGCCTGTACGAGTTTTCTTAAGACTACGGTCATATTTTTCCTGAACAGTTTCTTCTGCTTGAGGCCTTTCTGCTTCAAGAACTTCAAAACTATTTTCTTCTACAGTTTCTAGGAGCTCAGTATTCTCTTCCTCTGGCAATTCTTCGACTTCTTCTTGAGAAACTTCTACAACTGACTCTGAATCCAGACTTTCTTCAACTGTGACTTGGATTTTCTCTTCTTGGAGCTCAGCTTGTTCAACAATTTCAACTTCTGCTTCTTCTTGAGGAACTTCCTCAGCTTCTGTAAGGGCAGGCTCAGTAGCTTCAGACAGATCAAGATTTTCCAGAGCTTCTTTTACAACTTCTTCGATTTTAGGTTCTTCTTTTTTTCCGAATAGACGGTCAAATAATCCCATATCTTAGTTCTCCTTTAGCACATATTCTTCAATAGCCCAGGCGACAGCCTCTTCATCGTTGGTCATTGGCGTCACCACATTTGCGACTGCCTTGACTTCAGGAACAGCGTTTTGCATGGCAACACCAAGCCCTGCCCATTCAATCATAGAAAGGTCATTGGCCTCGTCACCACAGGCCATGACTTGGCTTTGGTCGATTCCAAGATGGCTGATTAGTTTTGCTAAACCTGTTGCTTTGTGAACATTTTTTGGTGACCACTCTAGCAACATTTCACGTGATTTAAAGATTTCGTATTGGTCAAACAATTCTGGAGAAATCTTCTGAATGGCTGCATCCAAGGGTTCTTGAGCAAAGGCAGTCACGCATTTGTTGTAGGTCATTTGGCTAGACAGGTCTTCAAAGTCAACTGGTACAAAGGTCAAAGCTGGATTAAATTTGGCGTAAAGACTTTCTTGGTCTGATTGGATTTGATAAACTGTTCCCTCTGAGATAGCATCAAGAGGTAGTGATAATTTCTCTGTTTCTTCATACAAACGTGCCACATCATCATATGAAAAGACTGTTTTATCAAGGATTTCACCTGTATTTTTCTGAACCAAACCACCATTAAATGTAATCGTATACTCATCTTCATGGCCGTCAGTCCCTAGCTCATGGAGAAAGAAATCCATAGCTTTTAAGGGACGACCAGTTGTCAATACAACCTTAATACCACGATCACGCGCAGCTTTCAAGGTTGTCTTGGTACGATCCGTCAACCTTTTATCAGTAGTCAGCAAGGTCCCATCCAAGTCCAATGCAATCAATTTTATATCTGCCATTATAAGCCCTCCATATAAGCTATAACCGACTGATCCTTATGGTGACCAATCACAGTCTTTGCTAATTCTAAAATTTCTGGTCGTGCATTTTCAGGAGCTACAGGATGTCCCACAACCTGCATCATATGCAAGTCATTTAGGTTGTCTCCAAAAGCCATAATCTGATCCATTGTGATGCCAAGTTTTTTAGCTAATTCAACAATAGCCACACCCTTATCGACATAGTCCAGAACAATATCAATGGATTCAAAGCCAGTTGTCATGGCCTTAACACCAGGAACATGTTCATTGACCCAAGCTTCCCCAGCTTCCAGCGTTTCTTCTGTGAAGTTGGTTGTAAATTTGAAAATGTCATCTGTGATATCTTCCAGACTCGTTACTTTTTGGATATTTTCATTATAGTGCTGACTCACTTTTAAATAGGTCTCATCAACCGTATCTAGAACATAAGCTCCCTTTTTACCCGTCAAGAGCAGTTTATTGATATCTACATAGGGTGAAGTTTTCAGCTTTTCAAAAGTTGCCAGATAAAAGTCACGAGACATGGTCGCTTCATACAAGTCTTGACCTCGATATTCTACCAAACTGCCATTTTCAGCGATGAAAATAATGTCATCACGAACAGCAGCAAATAATTTTTCTAAGGATAGAAATCCGCGCCCCGAAGCCACCGCAAAGTAAATCCCTTTTTCCTTGTAGGAAACCAAGAGAGACTTGAGGCGGTCCATATCAAAGCGCCCATTCCCATCTAGGAAGGTTCCGTCCATATCCGTTGCTACTAGTTTAATTGTCATCCTTCAATACTTTCTAAATCTTTTAACTTCACCGAAACAATTTTTGAGACACCTGATTCTTGCATGGTCACTCCATAGATGGAATCAGCCGCTGCCATAGTTCCCTTACGGTGGGTTACGACGATAAACTGGCTGTCCTTGTCAAATCGATTGAGGTAATCCCCAAAACGCTTAACATTAGCTTCATCCAGTGCAGCCTCTACCTCATCCAAGATCACAAATGGAATGGTCTTGACACGAATAATGGAGAAAAGCAAGGCAAGAGCCGATAAGGCTTTTTCACCACCACTCATAAGGTTAAGCGACTGGATTTTCTTACCTGGAGGTTGAACAGAAATCTCAACCCCAGCTGTCAGCAAGTCTCCCTCAGTCAATATCAAGTCTGCCTGACCTCCGCCAAACATCTGTTTGAAGGTCACTTTAAAGGACTCACGAATAACTTCAAAGGTTGATTTAAAGCGTTCCTTGACCTCATCATTCATCTCAGTAATAGTCTCAAGGAGCAGGTTTTTCGCCGACAAAATGTCATCTCGCTGACTATTCAAGAAATCCAGACGGTTGTGAACTTCTTCATACTGGTCAATAGCTTCTATATTGACAGGACCTAGTGAGCGAATAGCCTTCTCTAAATCCTGCACCTCTTGCTCTGCCAGATTGAGATTTTCCAACTCATGTGCTTTTTCTAGAGCCTCAGTATAGCTAATCTGATACTGGTCTGTCAATTGACTTTGTAGATGGCGCAAGCGCTCGCTGATCTTTTCTTTCTTGGCTTCAGCACGCGTTTGCTTGCGAATCCACTCCTCATTCTGCTGGCGAGCCTGATCCAAATGACTGGAAATATCATCTAGTTGCCCTTCAATATCATCCAACTCAAACTGCTTGCGAATCAAACCTTGTTGGAGGTTTGTTTTCTGCATTTTGGCTTCTTCGGCCTGCTGACTGAGCAAATCCGTATCAACTTTCTCAAGATTGTCAACCTTTTCTTGAAGAAGGCGCTGGATTTCCTCTTGTTCGATATCTAAATTGTCCAATTCCTTGCCTAAACGCTCAATATCAGCCACTTCATAACGTTTTTGCCCTTGCAGTTCTGTCTTAAGTAAGCGAGCTTGCGCTAGCTCTTCCTGCAAGTTTTGATAGCGTTCTTGAATGGCGTTTTTGTTAGACTTAATCTCTTCAATCTTAGCTTCCAGATTTTGCTTATCACTGGCGATTGTATCAAGGCGCTCTTGGAGTTTTTCCTTATCTGCTTGCCAATCTCCGTCAGAAAGACGATTTAATTCCTCTTCTTGGAGTTTCCAAAGAGTTTCTAGCTCTTCAACTTGCTGACTGGTCTGCTGATAAGCGAGGGACAAGCCTTGCTCCTGAATACGAGCCTGCTCACCCTGATATTTGATGGCTTCTAAGGATTCGGTCAATCTAGCCATCTCATCTTGTAATACCTTCAAACTCGCTTCTTCAGAACGCAAGCTTACTTCTCCCTCAGCAATTTCTTTTTGTAATTGCTCCAGTTCTGGCTTGATGAAGATACTATTATTCTGGCGATTGGCACCACCTGCATAGGAACCACCTGTGCGCAACTCTGTGCCGTCCAATGTCACCATACGAACTTGATAACGAACCTGACGCGCAGCTGCACGCGCATGTTCTACTGTATCAAAAATCGCTGTCGTGGCTAGCAAGTTCTTGAAAATGGCTTCTAGTCTAGTATTGAAGATCACCAACTCATCTGCCATGCCCAGAAATCCCGGACTTGCAGCGATAGCATCTTGGTTCTGACTAGAAATCGTACGCGCCTTAATAGTGGTCAAAGGAAGGAAGGTTGCACGACCAGATCTGTTTCGTTTGAGGAAATCAATGGCTCTAGTTGCTGCATGTTCATCTTCCACAATAATATGCTGACTACTGGCTCCTAGCGCGATTTCCAGCGCAGTTTGATAATGCACATCAAAGCTCAGATGCTCACTAACAGCACCAATAATCCCACCAAGACGGTCTTTTTCTTGGAGAACACTCTTAACACCTGCATAAAAGTTACTGTGATTTCTAAGGATATTTTCCAAACTCTGAGCTCTGGCCTGCTTGTTTTTGAGATTATCCAGACGGTCAAAGAGTTGACTTTGTTGAGCTTGATAGGAATCTTTCTGCTCTTCTTGCTCCTTGGCAATAGCTTGATAGTCGGCTAATAATTTCTGAACTTGATCCTTGGCAGTTTCAAGCTCGTCTTTTTGCTGACTAGCCTTCTCTTTAGCTGTAGCCAGCTGTTCTTTCAGCTTTTCTAGTTGATCTGCTTGTTTTTGAGAAAGCTGACGACTAGTTTCCAACTCATTCTCGATGCGGGTCAACTGGTTTGATACATCCGCTTCTTCCTGTAAAAGCGCCACAAAGCGTTCACGTAAAAGCTCAATCATCTGATCAGGATCATCTGAAAAAGCCAGTAATTCAGCTTCTAAACGATTGAGTTTTTGATTATTTTGGACTAGATTTTCCTCTAAAAGTGCCAAAGAGCTTTCTTTATCAGATTTTTCTTGGCTAAGTAAATTTCTCTTATCTTCCAAAGCAGCCAAACGAGCTTGTGTTTCCTGTTGATTCAGGGCTACTTGCTCAGATTCCAGTTTCGATAGGGCTAATTTTCTCTCTAAATCACTAATCAGACTGGCCAAATCCATCAAACTGCCCTGATCTTTGGCCATTTCAACCTGTAAATCTTGGCGTTGCTTCTTGAGATTCTGATTTTCTTCTTCTAATTTTGCACGCTTCTGGTAATAACTAGTCAATAGTTCCTGAACCTGAGCTAACTCTTCTTCTGTCGAATCTAGTTCAGCCTTATTTTCCTTGATTTGAGCAACCAAAACATCTAAATAAATAGCCTTGCGTTGACCTTCCAAGTCTAGAAACTTACGAGCATTTTCAGCTTGCTTCTCAAGAGGCTTGATTTGATTATCCAATTCGTAGATAATGTCCTCTAAGCGGTCTAGATTATCCTGAGTTTGTTGTAGTTTGGTCTCCGTCTCTTTTCTACGAGTCTTGTATTTCAAAACTCCAGCAGCTTCTTCAAAAATAGCTCTGCGTTCTTCAGGCTTGGAGTTGAAAATCTCCTCAACCTTCCCTTGGGAAATGATAGAGAAGGAATCTCGTCCCAAACCTGTATCCAAGAAAAGATCATGAATATCACGAAGACGAACTTTCTTGCCGTCAATCTTGTATTCGCTATCACCACTACGATAGATATGGCGTTCTACCCTGATTTCTTGACCTAAATCCTTGATAAATCCATCATTATTATCCAAAGTCACAACTACAGAAGCATAATTGAGCGGTTTGCGACTTTCAGTTCCAGCAAAAATGACATCGGGCATCTTGCCCCCACGGAGACTCTTGACACTAGACTCTCCCAAAGCCCAACGCAGACTTTCTGTAATATTCGACTTTCCAGATCCATTGGGTCCAACAACTGCCGTCACACCTTGGTCAAATACGACCTTGGTCTTGTCAGCAAAAGACTTGAATCCCTGAATTTCGATTTCCTTTAAATACATGAATCCAGCCCTTTCTCAACGGCATTTTTGGCAGCTTCCTGCTCTGCTAATTTCTTAGAACGACCTTGACCTTGACCAATGCTCTTACCTTCAACGAGAACTTCTACATCAAAAACCTTATCGTGGGCAGGACCCGTTTCAGAAATTACCTGATAACGAATAGCCACATCCCCATTGACCTGAAGCAACTCTTGGAGATGGGTTTTGTAGTCTGTAATCATCTCAAACTCGCCTGCTTCAACCTTAGGAATCATGACTTGATAGATAAATTCCTTAACCTTGGCCACATCCTTGTCCAAAAGAAGGGCACCAAGAAAGGCTTCAAAGGCATCACCAAGGATGGTATCACGATTGCGACCACCAGATTTTTCTTCCCCCTTACCCAACTTGATAAATTGATCAAACTGGCAATCACGTGCAAAACCAGCCAAACTCTCCTCGCGAACAATCATGGCACGGAGTTTAGACAAGTCACCCTCAGGTTTTTTAGGATATTTTTTATACAGATATTCTGAAATCAATAACTGTAGAACAGCGTCTCCTAAAAATTCCAAGCGTTCATTGTGTGAAATTTTTAAGAGGCGATGCTCATTAGCATAACTCGTATGAGTAAAAGCAGTTTCCAGTAACTTTTTGTCTGCAAATTCGATTGCAAAATGGTTTTTAAGTACAGTTTGTAATTCTTTCATACCAACCTCTTTCTAACTGATAATAGTCCTTTTTATTATATCAAAAAAAGCCCCCTGAGTCACTTTAAAACGGGACTGGAAAACATTTGGGCATTCTTTAAAATAAGATTTTCAGTTTTTGGATTAAACTTAGGGCAGAATAAAGAAAAAAGCCCTACTAAAGGCTTTCTTAGGATGTTTACATCCACCCTGAGGGAATCGAACCCCCATCTCAAGAACCGGAATCTTACGTGATATCCATTACACTAAGGGTGGAAACTTGTTTTATTATAACAAAAATTTGCTCTAATAACAAGTTTTTTTCTAGATAGATAGTCCGTCTTAGTGGGAAGCATCCCCATTCCAGATGGAGTTTTTCACGATCACATAATCAACGTGTTTAAGGTCAGCAACCTGACGTCCACCTGCGTATGAAATGGCACTTTGAAGGTCTTGTTCCATCTCAGTCAAAGTGTCTTGTAAATGACCTTTAGCAGGAAGTAAGATACGTTTTCCTTCGACGTTTTTATAAGATCCTTTTTGGTATTGTGAAGCTGAACCGTAATATTCTTTGAACTGTTCGCCATCGACTTCAATCGTTTTCCCTGGACTTTCGATGTGTCCTGCAAATAGAGAACCAATCATGACCATGCTGGCACCAAAACGGATAGACTTAGCAATATCACCGTGAGTACGAATCCCTCCATCAGCAATGATTGGTTTACGTGCAGCCTTGGCACACCAACGGAGAGCAGCCAACTGCCAACCACCTGTACCAAAACCAGTCTTAACCTTGGTGATACAAACCTTACCAGGACCAATTCCGACCTTAGTAGCATCCGCACCAGCATTTTCCAATTCACGCACAGCTTCTGGTGTTCCCACATTTCCAGCAATAACAAAAGTATCTGGCAATTCTTTTTTAATGTGTTGAATCATAGAAATCACGCTATCAGCATGACCATGAGCGATGTCAATCGTGATGTACTCAGGAGCATCAGCCTTGAGCTGGCTAACGAAATCATACTCATAGTCCTTAACACCGACAGATATAGAAGCAATAAGCCCTTGCTCATGCATACGCTTAATAAAAGGAATACGTCCTGCCTCATCAAAACGGTGCATAATGTAGAAGTAGCCCCCTTTAGCCAGTTGCTCTGCTACATTTTCATCCAAAATCGTCTGCATATTAGCTGGCACAACAGGTAGTTTAAAGGTGTGATTTCCTAGAGTGACACTTGTATCCGCTTCTGCACGGCTTTTAATCACACATTTATTTGGAATCAATTGAATATCTTCGTAATCAAAAATTGGAAATTCATTTAACATATCGATGTCTCGTTTCTTTTGTAATGACCTACCTATGCTTGCGCATCTCTACGTCTTTTCCGACGTTTCCTTAATTAATTATAAACCAAAGTACAGTTTTTGTCAAAAATTTTTATGAATTAAATTATAATGTTCGGGTTTTACTTGTGTAAATAATAAAAGAAAGAGGAGAGATTATTTTATCCCCAGTTCTTCTTTATCCTAATAATACTCACCCTGACGGTAGTCCCATGAGTTAAAGATATTTGACAGGTGCATCATGATTTTATCAATGTCAAGCCCTTTACGAATCACAACTGGAGCTGGTGAGGTTGAACGTGCTCCTCCTTGTTCTGGGATAAGTTTGCCATCTTTATCGACCATTGATACCATCACACCTTGCTCGTAGCGAGTTTCAATCGTTTTGTCAGGTTGGATGGATGCCACGTAGTCGTCTGCTTCGATGACAAGGTCCACTGCTCCTTCGATGCGTTCTCCGATACCTTCTACCTTACCACGGTTTCCTTTTCCAGATGGATTTGCAGATGAGGCGTAGACCATCTTGCCTTCTTCCCAAAGTTTGGCAGCTAATTGTTCACCAGCTTTCCCAAACTTGATAACGAAACAGCTAGTACCACGAACGTCAGTCATAAGCTCTTCACGGCCATCCCCGTATGCTTTCAATTTTTCAAAGGCTTCTGGTTTCCAAGGAAGAATACAACCAAGAAGAATGTCTTCATCCCAATGTTTTTGGTAAAAGGCTTCAATTTCTGGGTTGAGTTGTGCTAAAGTGCGAAGCTCATCCATGCTACCGCAGAGAACAACACCTGGTTTGTTACGGTTACGCTCTTTAGCTGCGAACTTGCGCTCAAGTCCTGCCTTGTCGCTAGTCATAATAATGTAACCAACTTTTGTAGGGCAAACGATACATCCGCCCTCATCTTTTAAAATGTCATAGCCTTCTTGTGAAAGTGTTCCGTTCCATTGAATGTGTTTTGTCATAATTCTATTTCCTTTTCTAATTTTTTTCTAATCCTGCCAGTAGGCTGGTCGTTGTTTTTCATAGGCAGCAATCAAGTCTTCATACTGCAAAGTAATACCGATATCATCCAAACCATTTAAGAGCTTGTGTTTCCATTCGCTATCGATTTCAAAAGTGAATTCTCCAATTGGTGAGATGATTTTTTGTTGTTCCAAGTCCACAGTTACCTGGTCACTTGGTTTTAGCTGGGCGAGTTTTTCTCTAACTTCCCTAGGTTGAACAATTGGTAACATGCCATTATTGAGTTCATTATTGTAATGAATGTCACCGAAAGATCCTGCAATCACGACTTTAAAACCATAGTCAGCTAGAGCCCAAGCTGCGTGTTCCCTCGAAGAACCTGCCCCAAAGTTATCCCCTGAGATGAGGATAGTTGCTTTCCGATATTCAGGTCGGTTAAAGACAAAGTCTGGGTCCTCAGTATAGAGATCATCCAGATAACGCCAAGCATACATGAGGTACTTACCAAAGCCTTTTTTATCAATTAACTTGAGAAACTGCTTGGGTAGGATTTGGTCGGTGTCGATGTTATCATTCATGAGAGGAACGGTCGTTCCCGTATAAACTGTAAATTTCTCCATATCCTCTCCTTACTGGGCTTCTGGCATTTGCCGAACATCTACGAAACGCCCTGCAATAGCTGCCGCAGCTGCCATGGCTGGACTGCAGAGGTGGGTCTTAGCACCAAAGCCCTGTCTGTCTTCAAAGTTGCGGTTGCTTGTTGAAGCGCAGTGGACACCATCAGGAACCTTGTCAGGATTCATTCCTAGGCACATAGAACAACCTGGGTCTCTCCACTCAAATCCAGCATCCAGAAAGACCTTGTCCAAGCCCAACTTCTCAGCAGCTCGTTTGACAGGACGAGAGCCTGGAACCACGATAGCCGTTAAGTTAGGAGCTATTTTCTTCCCTTTGACAAATCGCGCCGCCAGTTGCAAGTCGCTGAGACGAGCATTGGTACATGAACCGATAAAGATATAGCCTAGTTCAATATCTGCTGGCTTTTGACCAGGCTC
Organism: uncultured bacterium; assembly: GCA_963508345.1. GTDB lineage: Bacteria > Bacillota > Bacilli > Lactobacillales > Streptococcaceae > Streptococcus. The sequence continues at coordinate 24,800 of CAUOWW010000008.1, read as the reverse complement.
CAAGTCCATGTAGTTGTAGGCGCGTTCATCATTCATATCCTTAATTTCTGGAAAACTACTGTCAAAGTCAACCCCCATAGCAGGATTGGTTCCCCAGGTCACCATGGGAGCCAAGTCTGAGACATCCATCTGGATAACCTTATCATAAGCGGCATCATCATCACTGACAATTGTTTTCCAATCTGCCACTGCCTCTTCAAAGTTCTCTGGAACACATTCCCGTCCTTTTAGATAATCATAGGTTGTTTGGTCCGGATTCATGATTCCCATCTTAGAACCAAACTCGATGGACATGTTGCAGATGGTCATTCGCTCTTCCATACTTAGTGCATCAATCGCTTGTCCCCGATATTCCACCACGTAGCCGACACCGCAGGCAACGCCGTACTTGGCAATCAGAGCGAGAATAAAATCCTTGGAGTAAACTCCCTTTTGAGGAACGCCAGTAAATTCTACCAACATTTTCTTGGGTTTGACCTGCCAGAGTGTTTGGGTAGCGAAGACATGCTCAACCTCACTAGTTCCAATTCCAAAGGCGATTGCTCCGAAAGCTCCGTGGGTTGCCGTATGGCTGTCTCCACAGACAATGAATTTTCCTGGTTGAGTTCTTCCAGTTTCTGGTCCAACCATGTGAACAATTCCTTGTTTTTCAGAACCGTGAGCCGCATGTTCAATACCAAATTCCTCAACATTTTCAGCTAGCTTATCAATTTGAGCCTTGGAAATCACATCTCGAATATCGTAGATATTGACCGTCGGGACATTGTGGTCAAAAGTTCCAAATGTCAAGTCTGGTCGTCTCAATCTTCGTCCTGCGTCTCGCAAACCTTGAAAGGCTTGAGGGCTGGTCACTTCATGAATATAGTGCTGGTCCACATACATGAGTTGGGGCTGCCCCTCTTCTCCTGTGATGACATGACGGTCCCATAATTTATCAAAAATCGATTTTCCTGCCATCCATTACCTCCAAATAAAATATAAGGCTACTAGTGTGGTCACCATCCCGAGAAACCAAACTGTTTTAAAATACCATTTTCTAGTCTTGTGATGAAAGATGATTCCTGCTAACCAGGCCCCAAAACCACCACAAGCAAAGGCTAAAATAAGTAAGATTTTCTCAGGGATGCGCCAAACTCTTCTCCTTGCCTTAGATTTGTCAATGCCATAAATCAAGAAAACCATGACATTCCAAATCAAAAGGACTAGAGTAATTCCTTCGTTTAGTTTCATAATCTTTCAATGATGGCTTCTGTCATTTCCTTGGTCGAAGCCTGTCCTCCTATATCTCTCGTTAAAATTCCTGCTGCCAAACTGGCTTCTACTGCACGTTCGATACGCTCTGCATCCTCATAACGTCCAAAGCTATCTCTCAGCATCATGGCAACTGATAAAATCATGGAGCTAGGATTGGCAATTCCTTGACCAGCAATATCAGGTGCTGAACCGTGAATAGGTTCATAGAGACTTGGTCCATTTTCAGAATGACTGGCTGATGGCATAACTCCAAGTGTGCCAGATAGAACGCTTGATTCATCAGAGAGAATATCTCCGAAAAGATTCTCCGTCACGATGACATCAAATTTAGCAGGATTGGTAATCATAAGCATAGCAGCTGAGTCCACCAGCTGGTGTTCCAAGGTTACATCTGGGAAATCTTGTGCGACCTTCTCAGCTACTTTCCGCCAGAGTTTTGAAGTTGCTAACACATTTTGCTTATCGATGCTGGTAAGGATTTTTCTCCGACTTCTTGCAATCTCAAAGGCCTTACGAATAATTCGCTCTACTTCCTCATAGCTATAGTCGTTGATATCACGCGCTTTTCGCTCTTCAAGGATATGATCACCAAAGTAAATCCCGCCTGTCAACTCACGCACCACGACAAAGTCTACACCAGCAATTCGTTCTGGTTTGAGTGGTGACAAATGCTTGAGACTATCAAAGATTTTGACCGGGCGAATATTAGCGTAAAGATTGAGTTCCTTACGGAGAGCCAGCAGTCCTTGTTCAGGCCGTACCACTGCCACATCATACTGAGGACTACCGATAGCAGCCAGGAGAATGGCATCTGCTTCTCTACTTGCCTTGAGGGTTTCATCAGGTAAGGGATGCCCTGCGATATCTATCCCTGCACCGCCAAAAGGTAGTCTGTCTATTTCATAATCAAAGCCTGTTTTTTTAGCTATAGCTTCTAGAACCTCTAAACCGGCCTCCATGATTTCTGGCCCGATTCCGTCCCCTGCTAGAGCCACTATTTTCTTTGTCATAGCATTCTCCTTTACACACTCGGCATGTCACGATAGGAAACACTGCGTCCCATCTCACCAGCATTCTCTTTTTGAACAAAGGTATTAGCATTGATGTAGGCAATAGCAGAAGCTTTCAGAACATCAAAGTCCAGACCTGCTGCGTTAAAGATGGTTTCTGTATCTCTATTTTCAACAGTGACCAAAACCCGAGCCTGAGCATCAATTCCATCCGTTACAGCATCAATAGTATAGGATACCAAGCGAACAGATTGATTGAAGAACTTATCAATAGCATTAAAGATAGCTTCAACAGATCCTTGCCCTGTCGCATTAAATTCGACCTTCTCACCATCCATATTAGCTAGGCTAACGAGCGCTTCGATATCATTTTCTGCATGAGTTTGTAGCTGTAAATCATCAAAGTGGAAGCCTTCTGGGTTTTCAACCATGGTTCCAGCTACCAGAGCACGAATATCTGCATCTGTGATTTCTTGTTTCTTGTCGGCCAGTGCCTTGAACTTAGCAAAGAGTGGCTTGATGTCCTCTTCTGTAAAGTCTAGGGCCAATTCTCTTAGTTTCTCAACAAAGGCATGGCGACCGGACAATTTTCCAAGCGGAAGACTACTACTCTTAACACCAACTAGTTCAGGAGTGATAATCTCATAAGTGAGAGGATTTTTAAGGACTCCATCTTGGTGAATACCAGATTCGTGAGAGAAGGCATTACCTCCTACCACCGCCTTGTTTTTAGGAACTGGGATACCTGAGAAGCGAGAAACCATTTCTGACGTATTGATGGTCTCATTTAGGACAATACTGGTTTCTGCTTGGTAGTAATCTTGGCGAATATTGAGGGCTACTGCAATTTCTTCCAAAGCAGCATTTCCAGCTCGCTCCCCAATACCGTTAATAGTTCCCTCTACTCGTCCTGCCCCATTCTTGATGGCAGCAAGGCTATTAGCTACTGCCATTCCGAGGTCATCGTGACAGTGAGGCGAATAGATAATTTGACGATCGGTCTTGACATTCTCAATTAGATGTTTGAAGATAGCTCCATACTCTTCTGGTGTGGTAAATCCTACCGTATCAGGGATATTGATATAAGTCGCACCTGCATCGACTGCTGTTTGAACAACTTGCAGGAGGAAATCCAACTCAGTTCTAGTAGCGTCCTCTGGAGAGAATTCAACCACTTCAAACTTAGAACATGCATAAGAGACATGCTCCTTAATAGCTTCCAAAATCTCTTCCTTGCTCTTATTGAGCTTATACTTGCGGTGAATCGGACTGGTGGCGATAAAGACGTGAACCTGTGGATACTTGGCATCCTTGAGGGCCTCGTAACAAGCATCAATATCAGACTTGACAGAGCGGGCCAGACCAGTCACCGCAGTTTTCTTCAAGACCTTGGCAATCTCGTGAACTGCTCTGAATGAATCTGGACTCGCCGCCGGAAAACCAGCTTCGATGGCCGAAATACCCCATTTCTCCAGCTGTCTTGCGATGGCGACCTTTTCCTTAATCGAAAAATTAACACCTGGTGTCTGCTCACCATCACGGAGACTGGTATCTAGAAACTCAACTCTACGCATGAGAATTCCCCCTTCAAAATTTCAGTATAGAAAAAACATCTCGCTCAGAATTCCAAGCGAGATGTTGATTTACTCCCGCTTGGTAAGCCAAACAGGACTAATGCTTTTGCACTAGCCCGAGTACCTCAACAACAAAGCAAATTGATTAAACTTAGCTGTTTTCATGTTTGACTTTCTCCTTCGTTTGATATCTTGTTTAGTATTTTAGCATAGGCAAAATTGCTTGTCAAGAAAAAATCCAATATTTTCTGAAAATTTCTTCAGTAGAGAATATTTTGCTAATTAAAAGTTATTGAAAAAATATTGATACTCAATGAAAATCAAAGAGCAAACTAGAAAGCTAGCCGCAGGTTGCTCAAAGCACTGCTTTGAGGTTGCAAATAAACGCTGACGTGGTTTGAAGAGATTTTCAAAGAGTATGAAATGTTTCATTTTTTAGAAGTTAAATTCCAACTTCTTTCTATCAATTCCAGTACTTCTTCATCTACCAAAGTATCATCAAGGGCCACACTAATCCAGTAACGTTTGTTCATATGAAAAGCTGGATAAATGCCCTTGTGTGAAAGTAAATCAGCTACTTGGTCATGTTTGAGATTGACTGCTTCCACTTGCCCTTCTCTGCCCTTTTCCAGCTTATTCCAAGAGATTTTCATCAAGACGGCATACCACTTTTGATTGCCTTCATGTCTTAAGACTGCCGTATCAGGCGATTTCTCCCACAGATACTCCAACTGATTACCATATTTTTTCTGAACCAGAGACATGATTCGCTTAGTCTGAGGACAGATAAAATCTTGCACATCAAAACAAGCCTTCCGAATCTGGTAAAGAATCTCCAGACAAGCCTCACGGACATTTCCGACAAAACTTCCTCTCATGCTTTCCATATGGACTTGAGGATAGAGGTCACCAGTCTCCTGGTCAAAGACTTGAAAGCTCACATTATCAGCAGTGATGGATACAATCATGAAAAAGTCACCATCCAAAATCTGGAAACTGTAGGTCCAGACTCCACTATTTTCTACAAAACCATAAGCATGAGCCTTTTCTTGATTAAACTGATAGGATTTAAAAATTTCAAACATAAGTGAAAACTGCTACCCAAAGCTAGCAGTTCCTTTCTATTTTTTAAAAGACAACCTTGGTTCCGTGCAATTGTGTCACGCCCAGCTGATCGATAAAGGTTTGACGGTTGTCAAGGTCAATCCCCCCACCTGGTAAAATTTCAATCTTACCTTTAGCATGTTCCAAAATTCTGTGATAGTGGGCAAAACGTTCTTCTAGCGAGTCTCCAGACACACCAGCACGAGTCAGGATACGAGTAACTCCAGCTTGGCTAAGCCAATCAATAGCTTCCAGTTGAGCTTCATCGCTCAATTCATCAAAGGCCATATGGAAGACAATTTCCATTCCTTTTGATGCAGCTATCAACTTCTCCAGATTAGCCTTATCCAACTTCTTATCAGCAGTTAAAACCCCAAATACAACCCCTTGACTTCCAGCCTGAGCAGTCAAACGAATGTCTTCTAGCATGATAGCAATTTCTAGGTCATTATAGACAAAGTTGCCACCACGTGGACGAATCATGGTCATGATGGTCGTATCGTAGTTAGCTGCCAATTCAACCGCTGCCTTGGTCACTCCATAGCTGGGAGTTGTCCCACCAACTGCTAGATTATCACAAAGTTCGATTCGACGAGCTCCAGCCTGCATCGCTTTTTCAAGCAAGGTCACATTTTCAGCACAAAATTCGTAAATCATTTGATTCTCCTTGAGTATTACTTTAAATTTATTATATCATATTGTTGTAAATATGCTTTCATTTACATCAAGGAAAATTGCTACTATTTTTTATTCTTTGTCCGGAATGACCTTGAAGAGATAATAAGTGATAAAGATGGTCAAAGATCCTAGACCGATTTTGACTGGTAAGAGAGGGGCAAAATAAATAGAAATTCCCATCAAGATGTAGATAGATACGATGATTTTTTTCTTTCGTTCACGCGCAATAGACTTTGTTTCTCGAAAATCAGCTACATAGCTCTGATAGAGCTTGGTATGATAAAGCCAATCTTCGAAACGCTTGGAACTTCTTGAGAAACAGGCAATAGACAGTAAAAGAAAAGGTGTTGTAGGCAACAAGGGTAAAACAACCCCAACAATAGCCAAGGCCAGTGATAAAAAACCAATAATAAGATAAACAATACGCATAACTTCTCCTAGTTAATACTCTTCGAAAATCTCTTCAAACCGCGTCAACGTCGCCTTGACGTAGGTATGGTTCTTGACTTCGTCAGTCTTATCTGCAACCTCAAAGCAGTGCTTTGAGCAACCTGCGGCTAGTTTCCTAGTTTGCTCTTTGATTTTCATTGAGTATAAAATAATCTTCTTCTAGTTTCGCATACAATGATGAATTTTGTCAAGCTTCAACTAAAAAAAGCCTGAAATTCACTTTCAGGGCTCTCTTCTTATTTAATCTTTTCTTCCTCGTAGTCACCCTTGCTACAAACAACCTGCTTGCCACCACCACGGACTTTTTTCTCCATGAGGAAGTTGCCACATTTTGGACAGTCACGACCAACAGGCTTGTCCCAAGAGGTAAATTCACATTCTGGATAACGATTGCAACCATAGAAGAGGCGATTACGTTTGGTTTTTCGCTCAATAATTTGTCCCTGATGACAACTTGGACACTCTACACCGATTTCTTTTACGATTGCTTGGGTATGACGACAGTCTGGGAAATTGCTACAAGCGTAGAACTTACCAAAACGACCAAGTTTAATGACCATTGGACTACCACACACTTCACAGTCAAATCCAGCTGGTTCATCCTTAATCTGGATTTTTTCCATTTCTTCTTCAGCCTTGGAGACCTCTTTAGAGAATGGTTTGTAAAAGGCGTCTATAACACGTTGCCACTGCTCTTTTCCGACTTCGACATCATCCAGCTTGCCTTCCATTTCAGCTGTAAAGGTCACGTTTACGATATCTGGGAAATATTCAACGATGAGCTTGTTGACAATTTCTCCCAACTCTGTCGGTTCAAAACGTTTGGCTGCAAGGCGAACATAATAACGTTTCTGAATGGTTTCAATGGTTGGCGCGTAGGTTGACGGACGTCCAACCCCATTTTCCTCCAAGGTCTTGATAAGGGTCGCTTCAGAATAGCGAGCAGGCGGTTGAGTGAAATGTTGCTCTGGTTTGCTATTAACCTGCTTGACTACATCTCCAATAGCCATATCTGGTAACATCTTATTCTTGTCAGAATCATTATAAATAGCAAGATAACCATCAAACTTAACCTGACTACCATTGGCAGCAAATTGGACCCCATTTTGAGACAATTTAACAGCCATGGTATCAAAGACAGCAGCTGTCATCTGGCTCGCTACAAAACGATTCCAGATAAGAGTATAAAGCTTGAGCTGATCCTTATCCAGATACTTAGCAATACTTTCAGGTGTATTAAAAACACTAGACGGACGAATAGCCTCGTGGGCATCCTGAGCACCTGAAGCATTTTTGACCTTGCTACCATGCTTAGAATACTTGCTACCAAAACGGTCCGTAATGAAACTTGCTGCTTCATTTTGCGCTACAGGACTGATACGAGTCGAATCGGTACGCATATAGGTAATCAAACCTTGAACACCAGAACCAATATTGATCCCTTCATAGAGCTGTTGGGCAACCATCATGGTCTTTCGAGTACGGAAATTGATTTTATTAGCCGCATCCATCTGCATAGATGAAGTGGTATAGGGTAATGGAGCATTACGCTTGCGCTCTTTCTTATCTACCTGATCCACTGAAAAGTCTTTACTAGTCAGACGAGACAAGACTTCCTTAACCTCGTCATTGCTAGTCAGTTTCAGCTTTTTACCATCTACTCCATGGAAGGAAGCCTGGAATTGCTTGGTTCCCTTTTTAAAGATACCATCAATTGTCCAGTATTCCTCTGGCTGGAAGGCATTGATTTCATTCTCACGATCAATGATTAACTTAAGGGCAATAGACTGAACGCGACCTGCTGACAAGCCCTTCTTAACCTTCTTCCACAAAATAGGCGAAATCGAATATCCTACCAAGCGGTCCAGGACACGGCGTGCCTGTTGAGCATCAACCAAGTCCATATCAATCTTACGCGGTTCTTTAAAAGCATTTTTGACAGCATCTTTGGTGATTTCATTGAAGACCACACGGTTGGCATCATTTTCATCCAAGTTGAGAATATGGGCCAAATGCCAAGAAATCGCTTCTCCTTCACGGTCTGGGTCACTCGCCAGAAAGACTTTATTAGCTTTTTTGGCTTCTTTTTTCAAGTCATTGATGAGAGGACCTTTTCCTCGGATATTGATATATTGCGGTTCATAATTATTTTCAATATCGACTGACATACTGGATTTCTTCAAATCACGGATATGCCCGACACTGGCTAAAACCTTGTAGTTTCTGCCGAGATATTTTTCAATCGTTTTGGCCTTAGCAGGCGACTCCACGATTACTAGATTTTTTTTAACTGTTGATTTTTTCTTTTTTGTTGCCGTAGCCACAGTATCACACCTTTTCAAAGTAATAAACTTTATAAAGTGTAAACCATTTTGCCATAACTGTCAAGACTTAGCTCCTATATGTAGAAGAAAAGTTTGTCTAGTAAGCAGACTTTCTTCTTATACTCAATGAAAATCAAAGAGCAAACTAGGAAGCTAGCCGCAGGTTGCTCAAAACACTGTTTTGAGGTTGCAGATGGAAGCTGACGTGGTTTAAAGAGATTTTCGAAGAGTATTAAAATTCAAATTCTACAAGAACATCCTGCCCTTTGGTGACCAATTTTGCACCTTCTTGAATCAAATGATGGCAACCGTCTGATAGTCCATCTAAAATACTTCCAGGTATAGCAAAGACATCGCGCCCTTCTTCCATTGCTCTCTCACAGGTAATGAGACTACCTGAGCGCATCTTGGCCTCTGCTACAATCACACCACGACAAAGTCCAGCGATGATGCGATTACGGGCAGGAAAATGAAATTTCAGAGGTTGTTCACCAGGTCCGTACTCACTTAGAACCAGATGATCATTGCCGATGTAGTCTTGCAAGCGTTTATTGGCTTTAGGATAAAACACATCCAGACCTGTTCCAATCACTGCAATGGTTTTGCCACCATTCTGAAGAGCTGCCATATGAGCTGCTGTGTCAATACCCTTGGCTAATCCACTGACGATAACCAGTTCATTTTCCAAGCCCTGAATGACTTTTTCAACTGACTTAGCTCCCTGTTTGCTACAAGCACGACTTCCTACGACTGCTACCTTAGGGAATTTCAAGAGGTCAAGATTTCCCTTGTAAAATAAAAGCGCAGGTGCATCGTATATTTCACTCAAATCCCAAGGATAACAGTCATCTAAAATAGAGAAAGATGGAAATTTTTGAAACTCCTTCTCCAAATGCGCATCGTCTATCTGAAAATAACGTTCCATAAAAACAGCTGGATTTCTGCAACCTGATATATCTGCAATATCTCCTAACAACAGTTCTTGATCGAAATTTTCACCGTATTCTAGGACCTTCAAAACCTGTTGATTGGTCAAACCTGATTTTTTTAACTTATAGATTTCATAGTTTGTGATTTTCATAAATATCTCCATTTCTTTTTCTACTCATCTATTTATTCGTAAAAAATCAAAAAAAACATCCGACTATTTTAGCCAGATGTTGGAATCTTTAATTTTCGTTTTTAAGAATTTCTTCTAATTTATGGTAGTCTTGGACACTATCGATCTCATAGATGCTATTGCCTTCTAATTCTTCAACATAGACATCCAGTTCTTTGATATTATCCTTAACCATATTGTCCCAGTAGAGATCAACAAATTCTCCACTTGCATAAGCCTTGTCAATAAAGCTGACAATTTTTTCTGCAGTTGGAGCATCCCAGAAGGATACACCACTAAGGATGCGGCCTGCCTTGCTATCAACAGTAATGTCTTGAACCTTATAGTCATCTCCATAGACCAAGAACCATTCGTTGGTACAATCTTCACGATAGACACTAAAATAAGTCGAACGAGTCAAATCATTGCGGAACATATTTTTAAAGAGATAATTATCGGCATCAATAACATAGCTGTTAGCTAATTCTTCTTTTACAAGATAGAGAGAGTAAAAGTTATTGTAGTCAGCGTATTTATCATTGAAGACGAGGCGAACACCATATTTTTCTTTCAAGTAATCGAATTGTTCTTTAAGGTAACCAACAATGATGATGATATCATTGATTTCTTTTTCTTTTAAAAACTCAATTTGGTATTCAATCAAGGGTTTTTGATTAACCTGAACCAAGGCTTTAGGGGTATTTTCAGTCATAGGACGCAAGCGAGTTCCCAAGCCCGCTGCTAAGATAATGGCTTTCACACGAATCTCCTTTATTCTTTAATAATAATATAAACTCCAGCAATGACGACAAGTGACGTAATAATTGTCAGCATATCTAGCGCTGTTCCCAAGAAGAGAGCTGCAAACAAGACCGTCCAAACTACATAACTCACGTTCAAACCTGTAGCCTTGGCTGGTTGCAAGCGATTGATAGCGATATAATAAGCCAAGTAGGAAATCATATCAAAGGCTGCAAAGATAATCATGAGACCTAGTAATTGCCCATTGGCTACTTCTGCAAATGACTGATGAGAGAAGAGCACAATCACAAGATAAGACAAGAATGAAGTCACTTGACGAATCAAGAGAGCTTCGATTTCACTCAATTCACTTTCCATAGCAAAAGAGCTGAGAACACTCTCACTTCCCCATGCAATAGCACAAACCAAAGCAGAAAGAATCCCAATGTAGAAGGAATTGACCTGTTCAACCTTATAGGTCTGAGCAATAATCCCTGCAATAATCAAGACAATCCCAAATACAGTATTTTTTGAAATCTTGTGCTTCAAAAAGAAGAAAGCCAATAAAACTGAAACTGCAGGGTAGATAGCCGATACAGATGAAGCTAAGGAACTTCCAATATACTTAACTGCATAAAGATTGGCCTGCATTCCGATAGGACCAGCTAGCAAGGCTCCAATGATAACACTGACATTGCGAATATTTAAGAAAATTGAGAGACGAACTTTTCCTTCTTTTACCAAAAGAAAAGCTAGTAAGATAAAGATACTCAAGAAATCGTGAGCAGCAGCCACCACAAAGGGCGACAAATCTGTAAAAATCGAAAAGATATAAGCACTAATCGTTAGACCTAATCCCCAGAAAACACCTGAGAGTAGACCAAAAGAAACTCCATTTTTATTTTTCATCTGAACCTCCATAATATGACAAACCTTTAATAGCTCTTTGGTAACGGCTCACACCATAATCACCAAAATCTGCACCTTGCTCTTCTTTGTAAACTGTCCATAAACTCCAAATAGCGTCTTGTAAAATTTTATAAATGGCAATCTTTTCACGAGAGACAGGTGTTTGCTCACTCTCATAGCGAGCCAAGAAGGCTTCTTCCTCTTGGGAAGTGAATTCAGACTCTAAAAAGAGGGCTGCCAAATCCCACATTGGATCATTCATTGATGAATATTCCCAGTCAATCAGATATATACGTCCTTGAGGTGATTCGATAAAGTTTTCAGGCACCAAATCGATATGACAAGATTTTCTATCAACACCTAAGTCAGCCAGTCTTTTCTCTAAGGAGAAGACTTCTTTTCGAACCGCTTCATAGTTAGCATAAGGGATTTTTTCTTCAATCAAGGATTCGTATTTTTTGATTTCTTCAAAAGGAGCAAATTCTCCTCTTAATTCCTTACCAGAAGCATGAATAGTTTGTAAAATTGGAGCAATTTTATCAAATTTTGTCTTGATCGACCTTGAATCAAGCGTGATAGCCGACTCAATATACTCATTTACTTTGATACCAGCCTCAATATCAAAAAGATAATTTTTGACATCTAGGTCTAAATCTTTAAGTAGTTCAAGATTGTGCTTTTCATCTTGACGATTGATAAGTTTTTCAGTCCCTTTACCAAAAAACTTAACAATGTATTGCTTATTTGTTGTTTTGACCAAATAGTTTTGATTGGTCATTCCCCCCAGTTGTTCAACACTGAGGACTTCCTCTTCTTCACTAAGTAAGGAAGAAATTTTTTCTTTAATCATTTTCTCCACAATTAACCTCCAATACTTATACTTCCCACTTAAACACGGTTTTAAAGGCTGTGTTTAAATCGGTTGCAAAGACACGATGAATATCTTTAATTTCTCTTACAGGTTCTTCTAAATAAAGGATATTTTTAAGACGATTGGCAAATTTCTTGACTTCCATCATTTGAATTGCATTTTCAAAATCAATACGACCAGAACGAGAGGACCCAACCAAGAGCAAGCCTTTTTCTAAAGCATCGCGTGTATTGAGATTAACTTTATACTCGCTAACTCCCATCATAAGAATCGTTCCCTGAGGACGAATGTAGCGAATCAAATCATTAATAGCTGGTCCAGTACCATCACCACCACAACACTCAAAAGCATGGTCAAAGGCTAAATCTTCAGGAATATTATCAGTAATATAGCATTCTTTGGCAAATGAAAAGAGTTCCAACTTTTCCCAATGACGACCAATAACCACAATCTCTGCTTCTGGCAAAGTATAGTTGATAATATTGGCAACCACAAAAGCTAAACTTCCATCTCCGATAACGGCGATTCGGTCCCGCTTACTATGAGCAAGGGTCAATAGACGATTCATGGCATGCATACCGACACTGACGAACTCTGTAATGGCTGCAACCGTATCTTCAATAGCATCATAAGCCACCACACGGTCTTTAGGAAGAGAAACAAACTCTCTCATAAAGCCATCAAATCCACTAGACAAGAAATGAGTCCCTGTCATGTAGTTCTCATAAAATTCTTCACCACTCTGCATAGGGGGCTGATTAGGAATCATGACAACTTTTTGCCCAACCTCATAAGTTCCTGTCGGATCAGAAATAACGGTTCCACATGCTTCGTGAATCATTGCCATTGGAAGTTTTTTATTCAAAATCTTTGGATCACGTTTTCCTTGATAGTAACGCTGATCCGCATGACAGACAGCCATGTAGTTGGGGCGGATGAGGATATGATTCTCTTGGTCAATATCCTCTTCCTGGTATTTGACGTTGATAAACTTGGGCTTAGTCAGTTGATAAATTTGATTAATCATATCACTAGTCTTTCTCAATCATACTTTTTGCAATCTTCAAATCTGTTACTGTTGTAATCTTCAGATTTGAGTATTCACCCTTGGCCAAGGCTACATCTTTTCCTTTGATCACAAAGATTTTACATGCATCTGTTAAGATTTCTTTCTCTTCGGCAGATAGAGAACCGTAAAGGTCCATGAAGTCCTTACAACGGAATGTTTGAGGTGTTTGTCCTTGATAAAGGTGAGCACGATTTGGAATATCTGTAATAAATTGACCATTAGTACTTTCAACGATAGTATCAACCGCTTCTACCACTGTGTCTACTGCGTCATGATTTTGGGCAAGTTGGATATTGTCCTGAATCATGCGAAGCGTAATGAATGGACGAACAGAATCGTGGGTAACAACGATATCCTCTGGAGTAAGCGGACGATAAGCATCGATGGCTTCAATGATTTTCTCAATACTCGTATTACGGTCAGCACCACCTTTTGTAATGATGATACGCTCCTTATGAAGAGGTAGATATTTATCTACAAGATCCTCTGCATGGGAAACCCAGTCTCCATGAACACCAACTACAATTTTTTCAATGCTTGGTTCCAAGACAAATTTTTCAATTGTATGAATCAAAATAGGTCGATCACCTAGCTCTAAAAATTGTTTTGGCAAGTTACTGATCCCCATGCGTGTGCCAGTTCCACCAGCAAGAATTCCTGCATAAATCATCTATTTTCTCCTTTATCTTACTAAAAAAACTTATTCTCCCTATTATACCACAATCTAGTTATATCATGAAAAAAATACTAGTCCTCCCCTTCTAGAATAGGGGAATTATGCAGTTCTATTATTCAAAGAAACAGGATCATTTCTAGGAATGACTAGGAATTCTGTAGTCATTACTAATAAATGGCTGTGAAATTTTAGAGTCCTTTAGAATAATATAATTTACTTAAAGAAAACTTAAAAACAAAATTTGAAACTTCAAAGTGATTACTTACCTTACTGCCCTTCATTTCTTATTAGCTAACTTTATGATATAAATACGAATGAGCTCGGGACAAGTCTTTAAAATAAAAAATAACCAACTGCTACAAGAGCTCCAGGACCTAAAAATGCTTTTAGATTTTGCAAAAAATGATTGTTATTAGGAGTTTCAATAGATTGGTTGATCTCAGAAAGAGAGACCTTTTTGTAAGAAGACATCGGAATATTCACTTTCTAATCTTGTCTTTACCTATTTTATTAATGAAGTTTTTGAAAGAAATGTTGAAAATAGTTTTCTATTTCCAATTTATTCTTATTGAATCACATTTTGAAATGATTCTTAAGGAAAGTATGATAGTTGAAATAAGCAATACCAATATGGCAAAAGCCAGCATCAGAAAACGCTGGCTTTAAAACTGTGAAAAATTTTTCTAAACTAGATTGCTTCTGTGACAAAACTACGGCTTTCCAATACTTTAAGCATTGCATTAGCTGTATCTAGGGCTGTGAAGAGGGGCACCCCGTGTTCAATGGCTGAACGGCGGATTTGCTCTCCATCTTCATCAGCAGTACGTTTGGTTCCTACTGTGTTAATGATAGCTTGAATTCTTCCTTTGCGAACAAAGCTTGGAATATCCTTATCGTCATCACCAATCTTACCAACAGGTTGGGCTTGCAATCCATGACTGGCAAAGAAGGCTGCTGTCCCTTCTGTCGCGAGGATTCCATAGCCAATATTTTGGAAACGACGAGCCAAGTCCAAAGCTTCTTCTTTTGCATCATCAGCGATGGTAAATACAACGTTACCAAAAGTTGGCAAGTGTAAGTAAGAAGCTTCAAAGGCTTTATAGAGAGCTTTTTCCAAAGTCGTATCAGAACCCATAACTTCACCTGTTGACTTCATTTCAGGACCAAGCAAGCTGTCTACCTTAGCTAGTTTCGTAAAGGAGAAGACAGGTGCCTTGATATGAACGCGAGTGCTTTCAGGGTAAAGACCATCTTGGTAGCCCAGTTCTTCAAGGTTTTGACCAAGAATGAGCTTGGTCGCTACTTGAGCCATAGGAATATTGGTCACCTTAGAAAGGAATGGAACCGTACGGCTGGCACGTGGATTGACCTCAATAACGTAGACTTTTTCATCCTTGATAACAAACTGGATGTTCATCATTCCAAGGCAGTTAAGACCAATTGCTAGGCGTTTAGTGTAGTCTGCAATGGTTTCCTGAACCTTTTGCGACAAGGTTTGTGGTGGGTAAACGGCCATTGAGTCACCTGAGTGGACACCAGCACGTTCGATATGTTCCATGATACCAGGGATAAGGACATTTTCTCCGTCTGAGATGGCATCAACTTCACACTCTTGCCCAACAATATAAGAGTCGACAAGAACTGGGTGATCTGGACTAGCCTTAACAGCAGTTCGCATGTAAGAACGAAGGTCTTCTTCGTTTTCAACGATTTCCATGGCACGTCCACCAAGTACATAAGATGGGCGGACAAGAACTGGGAAGCCAATCTTGCGAGCTGCAAGAACTGCTTCTTCTTCATTGGTAGCCGTTTGTCCTGGTGGCTGTGGAATATCCAAATCTTTAAGAGCTTGCTCAAAGAGGTCACGGTCTTCAGCTCTGTCTAGGTCAGCGACTTGCGTTCCCAAAATGGTCACACCTGCTTTTTCCAGTGGTTCAGCTAGGTTGATGGCTGTTTGACCACCGAACTGAACGATAACACCTTTTGGTTGCTCCAAGTCAATGACATTCATAACATCTTCGAATGTCAATGGCTCAAAGTAAAGCTTATCTGATACAGAGAAGTCTGTAGAAACGGTCTCTGGGTTTGAGTTCATGATGATGGCTTCGTAGCCAGCAGCCTGGATAGCCTTAACCGAGTGAACAGTTGCGTAGTCAAACTCAACCCCTTGACCGATACGGATTGGACCTGAACCTAGGACTAGAACGGATTCCTTATCAGACTTGATAGACTCGTTTTCCCAACCATAGGTTGAATAGAAATATGGCGTTTCAGAGTCAAACTCCGCCGCACAGGTATCGACCATCTTATAAACTGGAACAATCTTGTTTTCCAAGCGAAGTTGGCGAACTTGGTCAGCTGTAGTATTCCAGAGTTCAGCAATCTTACGGTCTGAAAATCCATTCAATTTTGCAGTTTTCAAGACTTCTAGATTTTGTGGATGAGCTCCCAACTCCTGTTCAATTTCAAAGATATGCAAGAGTTTATCCAGATAGAAGATATCAATCTTAGTCAATTCAGCAATTTCTTCTGGTGTGTAACCACGGCGAATAGCTTCTGACACATAGAAGAGACGGTCATCCTGGGCTTTCACAACCTTTTCAATCAAGGCATCATCAGAAACTGATGCAAGTTCAGGTATTTCATTGTGGTGAACGCCAATTTCAAGGGAACGACAAGCCTTAAGGAGAGATTCCTCGATGTTACGACCAATCGCCATGACTTCTCCAGTCGCCTTCATCTGGGTACCAAGACGGCGCTCACCTTTTTCAAACTTGTCAAATGGGAAACGTGGAATCTTGGCAACCACGTAGTCGAGAGCTGGCTCAAACATGGCATAGGTTGAACCCGTCACTGGGTTAATAACCTCATCCAATGTCAAACCTACTGCAATCTTAGCAGCCAACTTAGCAATTGGGTAACCTGTCGCCTTAGAAGCAAGGGCTGACGAACGCGATACACGAGGGTTTACTTCGATGACATAGTACTTAAAACTGTGTGGGTCAAGGGCCAGCTGAACGTTACATCCCCCTTCAATCTTAAGGGCACGAATGATGCTCAAGCTTGCGTCACGAAGCATTTGATTTTCATAATCTGACATGGTTTGGGCAGGGGCAAATACGATGGAATCTCCTGTGTGAATCCCGACTGGGTCAAAGTTTTCCATGTTACATACAACCAAAGCATTGTCAGCTGAGTCACGCATCACTTCGTATTCAATTTCCTTGAATCCTGCGATTGAACGTTCAATCAAACATTGGGTAACAGGTGACAATTTCAAACCATTTTCAGCGATTTCACGCAATTCTTCCTCGTTGGCACACATACCACCACCAGTACCACCAAGTGTAAAGGCTGGACGAACGATAACTGGGTAGCCAATTGTTGCTGCAAAGGCAACTGCTTCTTCGACTGTATTAACAATTTCAGATTCAGGAATTGGTTGCTCAAGTTCCTCCATCAATTGTTTAAAGAGGTCACGATCCTCCGCTTGGTCAATAGCAGATAATTTAGTTCCCAGAAGTTCCACTCCAAGCTCATCTAGGATGCCATTTTTAGACAATTCCATGGCCATATTGAGCCCTGTCTGACCACCGAGTGTTGGTAGCAAGGCATCTGGACGTTCCTTACGAAGAATACGTGTCACAAACTCAAGTGTAATCGGTTCTATATAAACCTTGTCCGCAATCTCCTTGTCCGTCATGATGGTGGCAGGGTTTGAGTTAACCAAGACAACCTCATAACCTTCCTCTTTCAAAGACAAGCAGGCCTGGGTCCCAGCATAGTCAAACTCAGCAGCCTGACCAATAATAATCGGACCAGAACCAATCACCATAATTTTTTGAATATCAGTACGTTTAGGCATATATAAGATATTAAGGGCGTCAAGCGGACAAAGCTAAAATAGGAGTTATGACGAAGAACGGTCAGTTCTAGGAATAACTATCTTTTTAACACCGTCCGTAGCCCGTATTCAGTTCAGCAAATACGGAGCACCCTTCTCCTTTCTATTCGTCACCTCACAGAGCGACATTAAATAAATTCTCCGACGATTTTTTAGCGAAACGATACTTTTCGGTAAAAAATCTAGTGCAGGGAGTTTTTAGTTCGCCTGATAGCGACTAAAAGAAACGACCTGCCTTTCTATTCGGCAACTCTCGGGTTACCATTAAATAAATTCTCCGACGATTTTTTAGCGAAACGATATTTTTCGGTAAAAAATCTAGTGCAGGGAGTTTTTAGTTCGCCTGAAAGCGACTAAAAGAAACGACCTGCCTTTCTATTCGTCGCCTCACAGAGCGACATTAAATAAGATACAAAGGACGAATAGAAAGCGATTGAATTTTAGGAAACCAAGGAAGGATTGACAATCCAAGTTGGTTTCTCTAAATTCCGAGCTTTCCGTCCGTGTTCAGTTAAATAAATTCTCCGACGAGCTTTTACTCGTTCTTAGTTTGATTGTTTAAAAGCTTCCATCATCTCAATAAATTCGTCAAATAGGTAGCTAGCGTCGTGTGGACCAGGGGCTGCATCTGGATGGTATTGAACAGAGAAAGCAGGTTGGTATCTATGACGCACGCCTTCAACTGACTTGTCATTGATTTCTTCGTGGGTGATAATCAAATGCTCTGGCAAATCCTCACGGCTGACTGCATAACCATGGTTTTGACTTGTAAAATCCACACGTCCTGTAGCAATTTCACGTACTGCATGGTTAAAGCCACGGTGACCAAACTTCATCTTGTAGGTCTTAGCACCGTTTGCCATTGCAAAGAGTTGGTGCCCCATACAAATACCAAAAATTGGAATTTTTCCTTGTACACCGCGAATCATGTCAAGTGCCTGTGGAACATCTTCTGGGTTACCTGGACCGTTTGACAACATCACTCCGTCAGGATTGAGATGGAGAATTTCTTCAGCTGTTGTCGAATAAGGAACGACGGTCACGTTACAGTTGCGTTTAGAAAGTTCACGTAGGATTGAGTGCTTGAGACCAAAGTCCACTAGCACCACGCTCAAACCAACTCCTGGAGCTGGATAGGATGTTTTAGTAGAAACCTGCTTGATATTGTCTGTCGGCAAGACTGTCGCTTGGAGCTGGTCAGTTACATGGTCCATACTGTCCCCAACATGGGTCAAGGTTGCACGCATGGTACCATGCTTACGGATAATCTTGGTAAGAGCACGCGTATCAATCCCTGAAATACCTGGAATTTTCTTGGCTTTCAAAAATTCATCCAAGGTCATTTGATTGCGCCAGTTGCTTGCTCTACGTGCTTCTTCGAAAACAACAACTCCCTTACAAGTTGGAATAATGGATTCGTAATCATCACGGTTGATTCCATAATTTCCTACCAAAGGATAAGTAAAAGTCAATATTTGTCCATTATAAGACTGGTCTGTAATGGATTCTTGGTAGCCGGTCATGCCTGTATTAAAGACGATTTCGCCTGTTACATCAATATCTGCTCCGAAGGCCTTGCCTTCAAAAACTGTGCCATCTTCTAGTACTAGAAGTCTTTTTGTCATATTTTCACCTCTCGTGGACGCTCACTGGCGTCTTTTAACGTCTTGTGTTTTAGTTGGCGTTTCTACTCGCCAGTACGGATTCTAAGATTGCCATTCGAACAAAGACACCATTGGTCATTTGTTGGACAATCCGTGATTTTGGTGCTTCAACCAAGTGGTCTGCGATTTCTACATCACGATTGACTGGAGCTGGGTGCATGAGAATTGCTGTTTCTTTCAAACGGTCATAACGTTCTTGAGTCAAACCATGTTGTGCATGGTAGTCTTCTTTTGAAAAGACAGCTCCACTTTCGTGGCGTTCATGTTGCACACGGAGAAACATCATGACATCCACCTGATCAATGATTTCATCAATGGTTACAAACTGTCCATAGTCTGCAAACTCTTGACTTCTCCATTCCTCAGGTCCAGCAAAATAAAGTTCAGCTCCCAAGCGTTTCAAAATCTGCATATTAGATTTGGCAACGCGTGAGTGGTCCAAGTCACCTGCAATCGCAACCTTGAGACCCTCAAAGTGACCAAATTCCTCATAAATAGTCATCAAATCCAGCAAGCTTTGGCTAGGGTGTTGTCCCGAACCATCTCCACCATTGATGATGGAAGTCGTAATCGTCGGACTAGCAATTAACTCTCTGTAGTAATCAACCTCTGGATGGCGAATCACACAGACGTCAACTCCTAAAGCAGACAGAGTCAGGATGGTATCATAAAGTGTCTCCCCTTTATTAACTGAACTAGTCTTCACATCAAAGTCAAGTCGTTCCAATCCCAATTTAATCTCTGCTACTTCAAAGGACTTATGCGTCCGTGTAGAATCCTCAAAGAAAAGATTGGAAACAATCGGGTGGTCTTCATAGGGAAGCTGAGCTCCATTTTTAAACTCAATTCCTCGCTTGATCAATTTCATCACTTGATCAACAGTGAGGTCTTCCATGGACACCACATGGTTCAATGCTTGTTGATTTTCTGACATGGCTACTCCTTCAGCTTTCTAAGCTTCTTCAGTAATCAGAACTCTGTCTTGGCCATCAAGTTCTGTCATCTCTACGATGATTTCTTCAGAACGACTGGTTGGGATATTTTTCCCAACGTAATCTGGACGGATTGGCAATTCTCTATGTCCACGATCGACTAAAACTGCTAAACTCACGCGCGCAGGACGACCATGACCGACAATATTATCAATAGCAGCGCGAATGGTACGACCTGTATAAAGCACATCATCCACCAAGATAACTTCACGGCCTGTCACATCAACAGAAATCAAAGAAGTATCTTCTCCACTTTTAATATCATCACGGAAAGGTTTAGTATCCAATTCCACAACAGGAACTGAAAGATTTTCTAACTGCTCCAAACGTTCTTGGATTCGGTGGGCGATAAAGACACCACGAGTTTTAATACCAGCCAAGACGATTTTGTTCAAATCTTTGTTACGTTCGATAATCTCGTAAGTAATACGCGTAATAGCCCGTTTAACGGTCAATTCGTCTACAACTTCTTTTGTCTTCATGACAAACCTCCAAAAAGAAAAGTCTCCTTAAACAAGGAGACTTGAAATGTATAGCCAAGCGAGCCCTACTGCAAACAGTATAGACTTCACCCTTCTACTTTATCGCGCTCCTTGCCTGCCTCACGGGACAGGTTTAAAGGAATATTTAGTTATCAATTACTATAGCACAAAGCATGGTTAAAATCAAGCAAAAACTTTTGATGTTCCATCTTACAAATTGCTAAAATCATATAATTGTGGGTACTGGTCACATTCTGGATTTTTAGGATGACAGATGGCTCTTCCAAAATAAATCATGGCCTGATGGGCTGCTAGCCACTGCTCCGGTGGCAAGATATCCATGACCCGCTTTTCCACCTCAAGTGGCGTAGCTGATTTTTTGACGATATCGTGGTGCTTACAAATACGCTCCACATGAGTATCAACTGCAAAGGCTGGAATCCCAAAGCCCACACTCATGACAACATTGGCCGTCTTGCGACCAACACCTGCTAGACTTTCTAATTCCTCACGTGTCTGAGGAACTTGACCATCAAAATCGTCTAATAGTTGTTGGGCACATTTTTTAAGGAATTTAGCCTTATTCCGATACAGTCCCAGGCGAGAAATGTGTGAAGCAATCTCACCCTCTGTCGCAACAGACATGGCTTGTGGCGTTGTAAAGGCAGCAAAGAGACCTGGTGTGGCCTTATTTACCGCTGCATCCGTTGTCTGAGCTGACAACATGACCGCAACTAGTAGTTCAAAATGATTGGTAAAATCAAGACTGGGCTTAGCATCTGGAAAAAGAGCAATGATTTCTTCTAGCACTTTTCGTGCACGTTTTTTTGACAAGACCATTATTCGTCTCCATCAAACAGTCCTTGTAAGCCAGCAAAAGGACTGTTTTCTTCTTTCTTAACTGCTTGTTGAGATTGGTATTCTTCCTCTGTCATGATTTGCCAGTCTTTTCCTGAAACAAATCCTTGACCAGCTTCTTCTTCAGCCGTCAAAACCTTGATAGGGATATTAAGCAGAATATTATCTGACACGCTCTCAGCAAGGTCTAGTTCTCCATTTTCAATAGGCAAGACCAAATCGTCATCTAGAACTTCTTGATCTAGCTGATTAGTTGCGCCTTCCATGAAAACTTCCGTTACTGGATAAGATTCAACTAACTCAACTGGCTCCATACTGCGACTTGAAGCAAGAATAATGTTATAAGACAACTGATAATCTAGGAAATACATACGGTCTTCATACTGTACTTTCCCAACTGCAAGGATATCTTTTACATCTAAAATTTCTTGATTACGTGCACGCAGGTCTGCGGCTAGGTCTAAGGTTTGTTCAAAATGCAAGCCTTCAGACTGCTTACGAATTTCTTGAATATTTAATTTCATACTTCCTCCATAAAGATTTACTCTCTTGATTATACCATGAAAAGGCTACAAATCAGCCTACCAAACTTTGTAATTAAATTTCTATTTTTAACATATTTACTATGATGTTTTTGTTTTTTTAGTGCTATACTATAGGCAAGAATACATGATAGCAAGGAAGATACTCACATGGAAGACAAAGAACTCATTACTAATGCCTACCGCACGGATTTTAGAGCATAGAATTTCCAGTTTTCTGTTGACAAAATTTCCTTAAAGGTATAGTATAAAGATACTAATACTCGGAGGTAAGGGAGACATGAACAACTAAGTCTATCAAATAAAGAACCTTTATTTAGTAGATCTTGTTTTTGTCTCTTTTTATATGCTCTTTTATGCTCTTTCTTCTGGCATTTTATACTCAATGAAAATCAAAGAGCAAACTAGGAAGCTAGCCGCAGGTTGCTCAAAGCACTGCTTTGAGGTTGTAGATAAGACTGACGAAGTCAGCTCAAAACACTGTTTTGAGGTTGTGGATAGAACTGACGAAGTCAGTAACCATATCTACGGTAAGGCGACGCTGATGTAGTTTGAATTTAATTTTCGAAGAGTATTAATAGAGTTTTTTGACATAAACGTTGAGCTCTACTAGGTAAAGTAGAGCTTTTTGTTATGCACTATGGACATTCTAGAAAGGGCAATCATATGATAAAAATCAATCACCTGACCATCACACAAAACAAAGATTTACGAGACCTTGTCTCTGATCTAAGCATGACCATCCAGGATGGGGAAAAGGTAGCTATTATTGGAGAGGAAGGAAATGGCAAATCAACCTTGCTTAAAACTTTAATGGGGAAAGCTTTGCCTGATTTCACTATCAAGGGAGACATCCAGTCTGACTATCAGTCACTGGCCTACATTCCTCAAAAACTCCCCGAGGAGCTGAAAAAGAAAACTCTACACGACTTCTTCTTTTTAGATTCTATTGATTTAGACTACAGTATCCTCTATCGTTTGGCTGAGGAATTGCATTTTGATAGCGATCGCTTCGCTAGCGATCAAAATATTGGCAGTCTATCAGGGGGCGAAGCTTTGAAAATTCAGCTCATCCATGAGTTAGCCAAACCCTTTGAAATTCTCTTTTTAGATGAACCTTCAAATGACTTGGATCTTGAGACGGTTAATTGGCTAAAAAATCAGATTCAAAAGATTAGACAAACTGTTATTTTCATTTCCCATGATGAGGACTTTCTTTCTGAAACGGCTGATACTATTGTCCACTTGCGACTGGTCAAGCACCGTAAAGAAGCCGAAACGCTAGTAGAGCATTTAGACTATGATCGCTATAGTGAGCAGAGAAAGGCTAATTTTGCCAGACAAAGCCAGCAAGCTGCTAACGACCAAAGAGCCTACGATAAAACCATGGAAAAACATCGGCGAGTCAAGCAAAATGTAGAAACTGCACTTCGAGCTACCAAAGACAGTACTGCCGGTCGCCTATTGGCTAAAAAGATGAAAACTGTCCTCTCTCAAGAAAAACGCTTTGAAAAGACAGCTCAGTCCATGACCCAAAAGCCACTTGAAGAGGAACAAATCCAACTTTTCTTTTCAGACATCCAACCATTACCTACTTCTAAAGTCTTAATCCAACTGGAAAAAGAAAATTTGTCCATTGGCGACCGAGTTTTGGTTCAAGAACTACGACTAACTGTCCGTGGCCAAGAAAAAATTGGTATCATCGGCCCAAATGGTATTGGAAAATCAACTCTGTTAGCCAAGTTACAGCAACTTCTTAATGATAAAAGAGAGATTTCGCTTGGTTATATGCCACAAGATTACCATAAAAAACTGCAATTGGATTTATCCCCAATCGCCTATCTAAGCAAAACTGGGGAAAAAGAGGAACTGCAGAAAATCCAATCTCACTTAGCCAGTCTCAATTTCAGTTATCCAGAAATGCAGCATCAAATTCGCTCCTTATCTGGTGGACAACAGGGAAAACTCCTGCTTTTGGATTTAGTCTTGTGCAAACCAAACTTTCTCCTTCTGGATGAGCCCACACGAAACTTTTCCCCAACTTCTCAACCAGAAATCAGAAAACTCTTTGCCACTTATCCTGGTGGACTCATCACTGTTTCACATGACCGTCGTTTCTTAAAAGAGGTCTGTTCAATCATCTATCGCTTAACAGAACACGGTCTGGAGGTAGTTAATTTAGAAGATTTATAAATTTTCAACATAGCAGATATGTGGGGCAAAAACACAATTTTAGGAGAAAAAGAAGTAAATCTTCCCATAATAAAACGCATAATATCAAGTTTTTTCACACCTGATATTATGCGTTTTTCAGATTTTTAAGACTTTTCCCAGCCTTCATTTTACATATGTTTTAAGCGTTCAATCCGTTCTGAGATAGGTGGGTGGGTATAAAAGAGTTTTTGGAACCCTCCACCTTTCTTAGGATCATTGATATAAAGTGCACTGCTGGCATCATCGACAGGACGACTCATGGGTTTACTATTGTCTAACTTACGTAGAGCATTGATCATTCCTTGCGGATTGCGCGTCAACTCGACACTAGAAGCATCAGCTAGGAATTCCCTCTGACGAGAAATAGCTAGTTGTACCAAGGTTG
>CAUOWW010000007.1:0-42995 GCA_963508345.1 uncultured bacterium | reverse complement strand
TGACAACTACGATGACTTAGAAGATGAAACATCGGAGTCTGATATCAGTCATATTAATAGTTTTGTAGCCAATTTTGTTTCAGAATTTGCTGGGAAGCATGCCATGTTCTCTCGTCGAGTGAGTATGGACCGCTTTTATCTATTTACGGACTACACAGTGCTTGAGGGATTGATGAATGATAAATTTTCTGTTATTGATGCATTCAGAGAAGAGTCGAAACAGAGACAGTTGCCTTTGACCTTAAGTATGGGATTTTCTTATGGTGATGGAAATCATGATGAGATAGGGAAAGTTGCTTTGCTCAACTTGAACTTGGCTGAAGTGCGTGGTGGCGACCAGGTGGTTGTCAAGGAGAATGACGAAACTAAAAATCCAGTTTATTTTGGTGGTGGGTCTGCTGCCTCAATCAAACGTACACGGACTCGTACGCGTGCTATGATGACGGCTATTTCAGATAAGATTCGTAGTGTGGATCAGGTTTTTGTAGTTGGTCACAAAAATCTAGATATGGATGCTTTGGGCTCTGCTGTAGGTATGCAGTTATTTGCCAGCAATGTGACTGAAAATAGCTATGCTATTTATGACGCAGAACAAATGTCACCAGATATTGAACGAGCTGTTTCATTCTTAGAAAAAGAAGGAGTTACGAAGTTGTTGTCTGTTAAGGATGCAATGGGGATGGTGACCAATCGTTCTTTGTTGATTCTTGTAGACCATTCAAAGACAGCTTTAACTTTATCAAAAGATTTTTATGATTTATTTACCCAAACCATCGTCATTGACCACCATAGAAGGGATCAGGATTTCCCAGATAATGCAGTCATTACTTATATTGAAAGTGGTGCAAGTAGTGCTAGTGAGTTGGTAACGGAATTGCTACAGTTCCAAAATTCTAAGAAAAATCGTTTGAGTCGTATGCAAGCAAGCGTCTTGATGGCTGGTATGATGTTGGATACTAAAAATTTCACCTCACGAGTTACTAGTCGGACATTTGATGTTGCTAGCTATCTCAGAACGCGCGGAAGTGATAGTATTGCTATCCAGGAAATTGCTGCGACAGATTTTGAAGAATATCGTGAGGTCAATGAACTGATTTTACAGGGGCGTAAATTAGGTTCAGATGTACTAATAGCAGAGGCTAAGGAATCGAAATTCTATGATACAGTTGTCATTAGTAAGGCTGCAGATGCCATGTTAGCCATGTCAGGTATTGAAGCGAGTTTTGTTCTTGCGAAGAATACACAAGGATTTATCTCTATCTCAGCTCGCAGTCGTAGTAAATTGAATGTACAACGGATTATGGAAGAGCTGGGAGGTGGAGGCCACTTTAATTTAGCAGCAGCTCAAATTAAGGATTTAACCTTGTCAAAAGCAGGTGAAAAACTGACAGAAATTGTATTAAACGAAATAAAGGAAAAGGAGAAAGAAGAATGAAAGTAATCTTTTTAGCAGATGTTAAAGGAAAAGGTAAAAAAGGCGAAATTAAGGAAGTACCAACAGGATATGCACAAAACTTTCTTATCAAAAAGAACCTAGCTAAAGAAGCGACTGCTCAAGCGGTGGGCGAACTTCGTGGTAAACAAAAATCTGAAGAGAAAGCTCACGCTGAGATGATTGCAGAAGCAAAAGCAATTAAAGCCCAACTTGAAGCAGAAGAAACTGTTGTAGAATTTGTTGAAAAAGTTGGTCCAGATGGCCGTACTTTTGGTTCTATTACCAATAAGAAAATTGCAGAAGAATTGCAAAAGCAATTTGGAATTAAGATTGATAAACGTCATATCCAAGTGCAAGCTCCGATTCGAGCAGTTGGTTTGATTGATGTACCAGTGAAAATCTATCAAGATGTCACAAGTGTGATCAATCTTCGTGTGAAAGAAGGGTAAATTTACACTTTCTTGACAAGATTGTAAAATGAAGGGAAATCTGATGGCAGAAGTAGAAGAGTTACGAGTACAACCTCAAGATATCTTAGCTGAGCAATCCGTTTTAGGGGCTATCTTTATTGACGAGAGTAAGCTTGTTTTTGTGCGAGAATATATTGAGTCTCGGGACTTTTTTAAGTATGCCCATCGTTTGATTTTCCAAGCTATGGTCGATTTATCCGATCGTGGCGATGCCATAGATGCCACAACGGTTCGTACTATTCTTGATAATCAAGGCGATTTGCAGAATATTGGTGGCTTGTCTTACCTGGTTGAGATTGTCAATTCTGTGCCAACTTCTGCTAATGCGGAGTATTATGCTAAAATTGTTGCAGAAAAGGCTATGTTACGGCGATTAATTTCCAAGTTGACAGAGTCTGTCAATCAAGCTTACGAGGCTTCGCAACCAGCTGATGAAATCATTGCTCAGGCAGAAAAAGGGTTAATTGATGTCAGCGAAAATGCAAATCGAAGTGGCTTTAAGAATATTCGAGATGTATTGAATGTCAACTTTGGAAATCTGGAGACTCGCTCGCAACAAACGACTGATATTACAGGGATTGCGACAGGTTATCGTGATTTGGATCATATGACGACTGGTCTTCACGAGGAGGAGTTGATTATCTTAGCAGCTCGTCCGGCGGTTGGTAAGACAGCCTTTGCCTTGAATATCGCTCAGAACATTGGGACTAAGTTGGACAAAACGGTTGCTATTTTTTCACTCGAAATGGGTGCGGAAAGTCTAGTGGATCGTATGTTGGCGGCAGAAGGTTTGGTGGAGTCTCACTCTATCCGTACGGGTCAATTGACCGATGAGGAGTGGCAAAAGTATACCATTGCTCAAGGGAATCTAGCTAATGCAAGTATTTATATTGATGATACGCCAGGAATTCGGATTACAGAGATTCGTTCTCGTTCACGTAAATTGGCTCAAGAAACTGGAAATCTTGGTTTGATTTTGATAGACTATTTGCAGCTTATCACGGGAACTGGTCGAGAAAATCGTCAACAAGAGGTTTCAGAAATTTCACGTCAGTTGAAAATTTTAGCTAAGGAACTGAAAGTTCCAGTAATCGCTCTAAGTCAGCTTTCTCGTGGTGTAGAACAACGTCAGGATAAAAGACCGGTCTTGTCTGATATTCGTGAATCTGGGTCTATTGAGCAGGACGCTGATATCGTGGCCTTTCTGTATCGCGACGACTACTATGAGCGTGGTGGTGAAGAAGAGGAAGGCATACCAAATAATAAGGTAGAAGTTATTATCGAGAAAAACCGTAGTGGAGCTCGTGGAACGGTGGAATTGATTTTCCAAAAAGAATACAATAAATTTTCAAGTATCTCAAAGAGGGAGGCATAAGATGTCAGATGCATTTACAGATGTAGCCAAGATGAAAAAAATCAAAGAAGAAATCAAGGCACATGAGGGACAAGTCGTAGAAATGACTTTGGAGAATGGTCGTAAGCGCCAAAAAAATAGATTGGGTAAGCTAATTGAAGTTTATCCATCCCTATTTATCGTTGAATTTGGAAACGTTGAAGGAGATAAACAAGCCAATGTTTACGTTGAATCCTTTACTTACTCAGATATCCTTACAGAAAAGAATTTGATTCATTATCTTGACTAAAGTGAGAAATTTTCTCACTTTTTCTTTTTTCTCCGAATAGTTTAAGTGAAGGTAATCTTCGATTTATATTATTTTTCAAGGAGGAAGAATGAAAGTTTTACCATTCAAAGTAACAGAGACAGGATTTTCTTTTAGAAAATCAGTTAAAAAGGTTGTTCCTTTTTTAGTAGTAGGATTGATGCTAGCAGCGGGTGATAGTGTCTATGCCTATTCCGGAGGAAATGGATCGATTGCGCGTGGGGATGATTATCCTGCTTATTATAAAAATGGGAGTCAGGAGATTGATAAGTGGCGGATGTATTCTCGTCAGTGTACTTCTTTTGCAGCTTTTCGTTTGAGTAATGTCAATGGTTTTGAGATTCCAGCAGCTTATGGAAATGCGAATGAATGGGGCTATCGTGCTCGTCGTGAAGGATATCGTGTAGACAATACACCAGCTATTGGCTCCATTGCTTGGTCTACTGCAGGAACTTATGGTCATGTTGCTTGGGTGTCAAATGTAGTGGGAGATGAGATTGAGATTGAAGAATACAACTATGGAATAAGAGAATCTTATAACAAGCGTGTCGTGAAGGCCAATACTATGACCGGTTTTATTCATTTTAAAGATTTGGCTGGTGGCAGTATTGGAAATAGTCAATCCTCAACTTCAACAGGGGGAACACATTATTTTAAGGCTAAGGCTGCTATCAAAAATCAGCCTCTAGCTAGCGCAACTGCGATTGATTACTATTATCCTGGGGAGAATGTTCATTATGATCAAATTCTCGAAAAAGATGGGTACAAGTGGTTGAGTTATACAGCTTATAACGGAAGTCGTCGCTATATCCAGCTAGAGGGAGTAACCTCTTCACAGAATTACCAGAACCAATCAGGAAATAGCTCTAACTATGGATCCAATAACAGTTCAACTGTCGGTTGGAAGAAAATAAATGGTAGTTGGTATCATTTCAAATCAAATGGGTCTAAATCAACAGGCTGGCTGAAAGATGGTTCTAGCTGGTATTATTTGAAATCATCTGGTGAAATGCAGACAGGCTGGTTAAAGGAAAATGGAGTGTGGTATTATCTGGATAGTTCAGGAGCAATGAAAACAGGATGGTATCAAGTCTCTGGTAAGTGGTATTATTCTTACTCTTCAGGCGCCTTAGCTGTGAATACGACGGTGGATGGTTACAGAGTGAATAGTAATGGAGAACGAGTATAGAAAATGGGAGTAGGAAAAATTTCCTGCTCTTTTCTGTAAGCAGTTTCCTTGACATTTTTTTTATTTTGCGCTATCATATGTCCATATAATATATGGGAGTCTGTGTACAGTCTGAGAGGAAGTGTTAAACTTCGACCGCACCTGATCTGGGTAATGCCAGCGTAGGGAACGTTACTTAGTCTATTCTGCACCTTTTCCATATATGGGAAAGGTTTTTCTTTTTGTCAAAGGAAAATGAGAAGAGGAGGTTGTTATGAAAGCAAGCATTGCCTTGCAAGTTTTACCCCTATCACAGGGGATTAATCGGATAGCTGTTATTGATCAGGTCATTGCTTATCTGCAAGCTCAAGAAGTGACTATGGTGGTGACACCATTTGAAACGGTCTTGGAAGGGGAGTTTGATGAGCTTATGCGCATTCTCAAAGAAGCGCTGGAAGTGGCAGGGCAGGAGGCAGATAATGTCTTTGCCAATGTCAAAATAAATGTAGGAGAGATTTTAAGTATTGATGAGAAACTTGAAAAGTATACTGAGACGACACATTAGTCTATTGGGTTTTCTCGGAGTCTTGTCAATTTGGCAGTTAGCAGGTTTTCTTAAACTTCTCCCCAAGTTTATCCTGCCGACACCTCTTGAAATTCTCCAGGCCTTTGTTCGTGATAGAGAATTTCTCTGGCACCATAGCTGGGCCACCTTGAGAGTGGCTTTGCTAGGTCTAATTTTGGGAGTCTTGATTGCCTGTCTCATGGCTGTACTCATGGACAGTTTGACTTGGCTCAATGACTTGATTTACCCTATGATGGTGGTTGTTCAGACTATTCCGACCATTGCCATAGCCCCTATTCTGGTCTTGTGGCTAGGTTATGGGATTTTGCCCAAGATTGTCTTGATTATCTTGACGACAACCTTTCCTATCATCGTCAGCATTTTGGACGGTTTTAGGCATTGTGACAAGGATATGCTGACCTTGTTTAGTCTGATGCGGGCCAAGCCTTGGCAAATCCTGTGGCATTTTAAAATTCCAGTCAGCCTGCCTTACTTTTATGCAGGTCTGAGAGTCAGTGTCTCCTACGCCTTTATCACAACAGTGGTATCTGAGTGGTTGGGAGGCTTTGAAGGACTAGGTGTCTACATGATTCAGTCCAAGAAACTGTTTCAGTATGATACCATGTTTGCTATTATTATTCTGGTATCGATTATAAGCCTTTTGGGTATGAAGTTGGTCGATATTAGTGAAAAATATGTTATTAAATGGAAACGTTCGTAAAATTAGAATGTTTCAAAAAAGAAAAGAGGAAATCAAAATGAAAAAAACATGGAAAGTGTTTTTAACGCTTGTGACAGCTCTTGTAGCTGTTGTGCTTGTAGCTTGTGGTCAAGGAACTGCTTCTAAGGACAACAAAGAGGCAGAACTCAAGAAAATTGACTTTATCCTAGACTGGACACCAAATACTAACCACACAGGGCTTTATGTTGCCAAGGAAAAAGGTTATTTCAAAGAAGCTGGAGTGGATGTTGATTTGAAATTGCCACCAGAAGAAAGTTCTTCTGACTTGGTTATCAATGGTAAGGCACCATTTGCAGTGTATTTCCAAGACTACATGGCTAAAAAATTGGAAAAAGGTGCAGGAATTACTGCCGTTGCAGCTATTGTTGAACACAATACATCAGGAATCATCTCTCGTAAATCTGATAATGTAGCTAGTCCGAAGGACTTGGTTGGTAAGAAATACGGGACTTGGAATGACCCAACTGAACTTGCTATGTTGAAAACCTTGGTAGAATCACAAGGTGGAGACTTTGAGAAGGTTGAAAAAGTACCAAATAACGACTCAAACTCTATCACACCGATTGCTAATGGAGTATTTGATACTGCATGGATCTACTACGGATGGGATGGTATCCTTGCAAAATCTCAAGGTGTAGATGCTAACTTCTTGTACTTGAAAGACTATGTCAAGGAGTTTGACTACTACTCACCAGTTATCATCGCAAACAACGACTACCTTAAAGACAATAAAGAAGAAGCTCGTAAAGTCATCCAAGCTATCAAAAAAGGCTACCAATATGCTATGGAGCATCCAGAAGAAGCAGCTGATATCCTCATCAAGAATGCACCTGAACTTCAGGAAAAACGTGACTTTGTCATCGAATCTCAAAAATACTTGTCAAAAGAATACGCAAGCGACAAGGAAAAATGGGGTCAATTTGATGCAGCTCGCTGGAATGCCTTCTACAAATGGGATAAAGAAAATGGTATTCTTAAAGAAGATTTGACAGACAAAGGCTTCACCAACGAGTTTGTGAAATAATGACAGAAATAAGACTAGAACACGTCAGTTATGCCTATGGTCAAGATAGGATTTTAGAGGACATTAACCTGCAGGTGATTTCAGGTGAAGTGGTTTCTATCTTAGGTCCAAGTGGTGTTGGGAAGACCACCCTCTTTAACTTAATTGCTGGGATTTTAGAAGTCCAGTCAGGGCGAATTGTTCTGGACGGTGAGGAGAATCCCAAGGGGCGGGTGAGTTATATGTTGCAAAAGGATCTGCTCTTGGAGCACAAGACCGTTCTTGGTAATATCATTTTACCCCTCTTGATTCAAAAAGTGGATAAGGCTGAAGCTATTGCTCGCGCAGATGAAATTCTTGCGACCTTCCAGTTGACAGCTGTACGGGACAAGTATCCTCATGAACTTAGTGGCGGGATGCGCCAGCGTGTAGCCTTGCTTCGAACTTACCTTTTCGGGCACAAGCTCTTTCTCTTAGACGAGGCCTTTAGCGCCTTGGATGAGATGACCAAGATGGAACTCCACGCTTGGTACCTTGAGATTCACAAGCAGTTGCAACTAACAACATTGATTATTACTCATAGTATCGAGGAGGCCCTTAATCTCAGTGACCGCATCTATATCTTGAAAAATCGCCCTGGGCAGATTGTTTCAGAAATTAAACTAGATTGGTCTGAAGATGAGGACAAGGAAGTCCAAAAGATTGCCTACAAACGTCAAATCTTGGCAGAATTAGGCTTAGATAAGTAGAAAAATAGGGAGTTGGTGAAGATTATCCTTTACTAGCGCCCTTTTTCTTTTAAAAATAAGAAAATTTCGGTATAATAGTCAAAGATAGTCAAGGTTCAAAGAGAGAGGTGGGTTTGTAATGAGATTTAAAAATACATCGGATCATATTGAGGCCTACATCAAGGCGATTTTAGATCAATCTGGTATTGTGGAGTTGCAACGGAGTCAGTTGGCAGATACTTTTCAGGTTGTTCCTAGTCAGATTAACTATGTGATCAAGACACGCTTTACGGAAAGTAGAGGCTACTTGGTTGAAAGTAAGCGTGGTGGCGGAGGCTATATTCGTATAGGACGGATTGAGTTTTCTAGTCATCATGAAATGCTCCGGGAGCTGCTTTACTCAATTGGTGAGCGGGTCAGTCAAGAAATTTATGAGGATATTCTGCAACTTTTGGTTGAGCAGGAATTGATGACCAAGCAGGAGATGAATTTGCTGATGACAGTAGCTTTGGATCGCGTTCTAGGAGAAGAAGCTCCAGTCCTTCGAGCTAATATGCTACGACAGGTCATACAAGAGGTAGATAGAAAAGGGAAGTAAGATGAACTATTCAAAAGCATTGAATGAATGTATCGAAAGTGCCTACATGGTTGCTGGCCATTTTGGAGCTCGTTATCTAGAGTCTTGGCACTTGTTGATTGCCATGTCCAATCACAGTTATAGTGTGGCAGGGGCGACTTTAAATGATTATCCATATGAGATGGACCGTTTAGAAGAGGTCGCTTTGGAACTGACTGAAACGGACTATAGCCAGGATGAAACCTTTACGGAATTGCCGTTTTCTCATCGTTTGCAGGTTCTTTTTGATGAAGCGGAGTATGTGGCGTCAGTGGTCCATGCTAAGGTGCTAGGGACAGAGCATGTCCTCTATGCGATTTTGCATGATGGCAATGCCTTGGCGACTCGTATCTTGGAGAGGGCTGGTTTTTCTTATGAAGACAAGAAAGATCAGGTCAAGATTGCTGCCCTTCGTCGAAATCTAGAAGAACGTGCAGGCTGGACTCGTGAAGATCTCAAGGCTCTACGCCAACGCCATCGTACAGTAGCTGATAAGCAAAATTCTATGGCTAATATGATGGGCATGCCCCAGACTCCGAGTGGTGGTCTCGAGGACTATACGCATGATTTGACAGAGCAAGCGCGTTCTGGCAAGTTAGAACCAGTCATCGGTCGGGACAAGGAAATCTCGCGTATGATTCAAATCTTGAGCCGTAAAACCAAGAATAATCCTGTCTTGGTTGGGGATGCTGGTGTCGGGAAAACAGCTCTGGCGCTTGGGCTCGCTCAGCGTATTGCTAGTGGAGATGTACCTGCGGAAATGGCTAAGATGCGCGTGTTAGAGCTTGATTTGATGAATGTCGTTGCAGGGACACGCTTCCGTGGTGACTTTGAAGAACGCATGAACAATATCATCAAGGATATTGAAGAAGATGGTCAAGTCATCCTCTTTATCGATGAACTCCATACTATCATGGGTTCTGGGAGTGGAATTGACTCAACTCTGGATGCGGCCAATATCTTGAAACCAGCCTTGGCGCGTGGAACTTTGAGAACTGTTGGTGCGACCACTCAGGAGGAATACCAAAAACATATCGAAAAAGATGCGGCCCTTTCTCGTCGTTTCGCTAAAGTGACGATTGAAGAGCCAAGCGTGGCAGACAGCATGACTATTTTACAAGGCTTGAAGGCGACTTATGAGAAACATCACCGTGTGCAAATCACAGATGAAGCGGTTGAAACAGCCGTCAAGATGGCTCATCGTTACTTGACTAGTCGCCATTTGCCAGACTCTGCTATCGATCTCTTGGATGAGGCAGCAGCAACAGTGCAAAATAAGGCTAAGCATGTAAGAGCAGACGATTCAGGTTTGAGTCCAGCTGACAAGGCCTTGATGGATGGTAAGTGGAAACAAGCAGCTCAACTAATTGCTAAAGAAGAGGAAGTCCCTGTCTATAAAGACTTGGTGACAGAGTCTGATATTTTGACTACCTTGAGTCGTTTATCAGGTATTCCAGTCCAAAAACTGACTCAGACTGATGCTAAGAAATACCTGAATCTGGAAGCTGAATTGCACAAACGTGTCATCGGTCAAGAACAAGCAGTTTCAAGCATTAGCCGTGCCATTCGCCGTAACCAGTCAGGGATTCGCAGTCACAAGCGTCCGATTGGTTCCTTTATGTTCCTAGGGCCGACAGGAGTCGGTAAGACCGAATTGGCCAAGGCTTTGGCAGAAGTCCTCTTTGATGACGAATCAGCCCTTATCCGCTTTGATATGAGTGAGTATATGGAGAAATTTGCAGCTAGCCGTCTCAACGGAGCTCCTCCGGGTTATGTGGGTTATGAAGAAGGTGGGGAGTTGACCGAGAAGGTTCGCAACAAACCATACTCTGTTCTCCTCTTTGACGAGGTAGAGAAGGCCCATCCAGACATCTTTAATGTTCTCTTGCAGGTCTTGGATGACGGTGTCTTGACCGATAGCAAGGGCCGCAAGGTTGACTTTTCGAATACCATCATCATCATGACGTCAAACCTTGGTGCAACTGCCCTTCGTGATGACAAGACAGTTGGTTTTGGAGCTAAGGATATCCGTTTTGACCAGGAAAATATGGAAAAACGCATGTTTGAAGAGTTGAAAAAGGCTTATCGACCAGAGTTTATCAACCGTATTGATGAAAAGGTTGTCTTCCATAGCCTATCGAACGATCATATGCAAGAAGTCGTGAAGATTATGGTCAAACCTTTGGTAGCAAGTTTGGCAGAAAAAGGTATTGATTTGAAATTACAGTCTTCTGCTCTTAAATTACTAGCCAACCAAGGCTACAATCCTGAAATGGGAGCACGTCCACTCCGTAGAACTCTACAAACAGAAGTGGAGGACAAGCTAGCAGAACTCCTTCTCAAGGGAGAACTGGTGGCTGGTAAGACCCTCAAGATTGGCGTTAAAGCTGGTCAGTTAAAATTTGAAATTGCTTAAAAAATGAGAGTCAGGGGAACCCCTGATTCTTTTTTGAATCCTTTTTATAAAAAATGATAAAAAACTATTGACAAAACAAAAATATAGTTTACAATAAAAACATAGATAATAAAAATATCAAAAAATATAAAAAGGCTATAGGTTTATGAAAAAGAAAACAGCAGTGGTATTTGGAACCTTTGCTCCACTTCATCAAGGACATATCGATCTGATTCAGCGAGCGAAGCGGCAGTGTGACCAGGTCTGGCTTGTCGTTTCAGGCTATGAGGGAGACAGAGGGGAACAGGTAGGCTTAACGCTTCAAAAAAGATTCCGCTATATCCGAGAGGCCTTTGGTGATGACGAGTTGACCTCGGTTTGTAAGTTAGATGAAACCCATCTTCCTCGTTACCCTATGGGCTGGCAGGAGTGGTTGAATCAGATGTTTGCAGAGATTTCCTATGATGAAACCCAGCAAGAACTAATCTTTTTTGTGGGAGAGGCAGATTACCAGCAAGAATTATCTAAACGTGGCTTTGAGACTGTCCTGCAAGAAAGAAAGTTTGGCATCTCAGCGACTATGATTCGAGAAAATCCAAGCAAATATTGGAAATATATTGCTCAACCCTTCCGACGTCAGTTTACTAAGAAAGTGTTGATTATGGGAAGTGCTAGCAATGGGAAGACAACTTTGGCCAAGGATTTGGCAAGGTATTACGATGCACCCGTCAGTCTGGAATACGCACGTGAGTACCAGATCAAAAACAATGTCCGCGACGATGAATTGACTCCAAAGGATTACTATTATCTCCTGTTGGGGCAGTATGACCAGACCTCTAAGTTAATTGACAGTAATGCCAATAGGGGACTGGTGATAGCTGACACAAACTCTTTAGTAACTAAGGGTTACTATGATTATTACATGGAGACTGAGGATCAAGAGGACTTATCAGGAGAAACATTTGACAATCTCTTTGCCTCGATCTTGGCTAAGGAAAAATGGGACTTGATTCTCTTTGTGCAGCCTGTCGGCTCCTATGTCAATGATGGGTTTAGAGATATGACCATGGCAGAAGACCATATTCGTCATAGTTTTTCCCAGCATTTGGATCAGATGAGAGAGCGATATTTAACCACCATTCCACTAGTTTATCTAGCAGAGGATTATCTAGGAAATTATGAAACTGCAAAAGAGTCTATTGATGCCATTTACCAAGCAGATTAGGAGAAAATTATGAAAAAACTAACTGAAAAAATCACACAATTTATCGAAAATTTTAAAAATGTCCATGCGGAAGCCCGCAAGATCGGTTTTGCAGGAATCATGAACCTGCTCTGGAAAGATCTCTTTGTCGGCCGTAGTCTCTTCCAGTGGTTGTATCTCATCGTCCTGTCAAGTGTTCCCTTGATCTTGGAATTTACGCAAAATACAGAAAGTCATGACTGGATGAGCTTGTTTGCATCTTGGACTGGGATTGTCTGTGTTATCTTGGTAGCAGAAGGGCGTGCAAGCAATTATCTCTTTGGGGCCATTAACTCAGCTATCTATTTGGTTTTGGCCATGAATGCAACTTTTTATGGTGAAGTCTTGACGACCGTTTACTTCTTTGTCATGCAGCCGATTGGTCTCTATGCTTGGCTGTCCAATCGTATCAATGACCAAGGAAAAGCAGAAGAATCTCACTTTGAAGCTAAGAAATTATCTGTGCTTGACTGGCTTAAGTACTTGGCCTTGACTGCTATCATTTGGATTGGTATGGGCTTGGCATACCAAAGTATCCATAGTGCTCGCCCTTTCCGTGATAGTGTTACCGATGCGACCAATGGTGTTGGTCAGCTCTTGATGACACGTCTCTACCGTGAGCAATGGATTTTCTGGATTGCAACTAATCTCTTTAGTATTTACCTCTGGTGGGGTGAAAACATCCACATCCAAGGGATGTACTGGGTTTACACACTCAATAGTCTAGTAGGTTGGTACCAATGGACCAAGGCAGTTCGTAAGGAGGCATAAAATGACAGACACAATGATTCCAGCAGGGATGACGGAAAGAGAATATTTTGAAATTCATGCAAGTCAGGAAGAGTTTTTAGATTGGTACTACAAGCAGGAACTCCCTCAATACGAAAAACCAAGTGTGACGGTGGATATGGTAGCCTACTGCTTTGTCGAAGGAAAGATCAAGCTTTTATTAATTCGTCGCAAGGCTCACCCTTATCAAAATTGTTTGGCTCTGGTTGGAGGCTTTATGGACAAGGGCGAAGATGCTGCGCATGCCTGTCAGCGTGAGGTGAGAGAAGAAGTTAATCTCGATCTTCCTTTGGAAAAAATTGAGCAATTGATGACCGTATCGACCCCCGGCCGTGACCCACGGGGCTGGACAGTGACCATTGCCCATTTAGTTTATTTGCCTAGTCGTGCATTAGAACTTGTTCAAGCAGGAGACGATGCCAAGGATGTGGTTTTTGTAGATGTCGATTTTCAGACAGGCAAGTGCTTCTTAGAGGGAGTAGAGTTGGAGGAGCAAGCCTTCGCTTTTGACCATTATGCCATTATCCAAGAATCCATCAAACGAATCCAAGGCCGTCTCGACTGGAATCCGACCTTCCTCTATCTGCTGGAGGAGGAGTTCACTGTCTACGAAGGGACTGAACTGGTCAATCTTATCAACCCCGGTCGTCCAATCGTCAGCAATAACTTTCTCGTAAAATACGGAGAATATGTAGAAGAAGTTGGACTCAAACGAGTGCCTAAAAAGAAACCAAGAAAAACCTATCGATTGAAATAAAAAGCGAGGCCGGGAAAAAGTTCCCGACCTCTTTATTTGCCTTTATTAGTTTGATTTGCTGTTGCGACTGTTTTTGGGATGGCCATCTTTCTTAGAATTGCTCATGATGTGAATGAATAAATCTTTGTATTTATATTTTAAATAGGTTTCGTGTAAATACAATAAAGCCACGTAGACAATCATAAAAACGATAGTTAAGAAGAAAAAATCAAATGTTGTTTGAGCGTAATGAGTAGCTGCCCCGTAAGAAGCGAAAGCATCTAAAATCACCCAAGGAAGATACTTGTAATACTTATTTGACATAAACCTATACCTCCTATATCCTATTTCAATGTTATTATATTCCTTTGTACTTAAAGATGCAAGCGATTACACAAGAGCGATTTAAAAATATTACTCAAAATAGGAATTTTTTTCTGTTTTTTCTATTAGATTACGAATAAAGGAGTAGGAGGAGTAAATGTATCTAAAGTATTTAAGATTTTTAAAATAGTTTAGATAAATTGTTGACATATTCAAATTCAAATGTTACAATTATATTACAAAAAGATTTCTTTATGTTTCTAAAATATTACAAAGGAGTAGAAAAATGAAAAAGAAAACCTATATCAAATTGATGGCAGCAACTGTATTGGCTTCTACCTTGCTATTAGGAGCTTGTGGAAATAAAAAGGAAACAACTCAAGCAAGCAGTTCTGCTAAGACAAGCCAATCATCAAGCTCTAAAGCAGCTTCTGCTAGCAAAGAAAGCAAGACTCAGAAGTCCTCAAATTCAGCTTCATCTGAAAAGGCTAAGGCGTCTACTGATCAATCTTCAGCAAGTGCGACACCGTCACAATTGGCACCTGCACCAGAGCAAAGACAAGGTCAAGAAGTAGCTAATCAACAGGCAGCTAGTCAACAAACTTCTGCTCAGGCTCCGTCAACTCAACAGGCTTCTCAAGCCCAGTCTAACCAATCAAGCTATGATTCTACAACTGACCGCAAACTTCAAGATAAGCAAGCAGAGCAAAATAAACGCTACAAGGGTGTTTTAACCATGGTAGACGGAGATTTCTCAGCTGCAGCGGGTAACTGGAAGGGAGCTAATGGCGAAACCATTACAGTTTCATCCGGCGGTCAATTCACAGTAGAATCTTCCGATGGAAAGAAAGAAAATTATTCTATCAAAGGCTATTCTTATACTCTTGATGATGGTAAGTATAGTGCCAAAATTGGTGGGGGAAAAATCATCCAAATTACAACAGGAGCGGATGGTAAAGTTTCCAGTGTTGCTTTGAGTCAATAATAATCCTCAGTATTTAAATTTTTACAGTCAAAGAAAATCCGTCAGCTCAATAAGAGTAGACGGATTCTTTTATACTCATACTTGGGTTAAAAATTCTTCTGTAGTAAGAATTTGAGCAAATTCATCTTGTAGAGAAAGGAGATGAATTTCATGAATAGTCTCAGGAGAGATGGTCTGACCGTTTTTGTTAGATAGGGTAAAACTGGCAGTAGCATCTGCTAGTAAAGTGACTTCAAAACCAAGATTTGCTGCCATTCGTGTCGTAGTAGATACACAATGAGGCAGGGTCAAACCAACAACGACTAAATGACAAATCTGATTTTTTCGTAAATATGTTTCAAGATTTGTTCCAATAAAGGCGCTATTAACCATTTTTTGAAAGACAGATTCTGAAGCAAATGGTTCAAATCCACTTTTAAACACCTGGTTTTGTTTGTTATGAAATTGCGACTGGGGATTGTCAGATATGTGTTGAACATGTAAGACTGGAAGAGCGTGTTTACGAAAGTATGCCAGTACCCTCAATGCTTGATGTTCAGCTTGAGGGTTGTTCCGTTCTCCCCAGATAGGGTTATCAAATGCTTTTTACATATCGATAATCAGTAGAGCAGTATGAATCATTTTATGCCTTATCCAATTGCAAGAGAGCCTCAATCTCTGCCAGAGTGCTAGCTTGTGAAATGGCTCCACGGAGTTTGGCTGCGCCAGATGTCCCACGGAGGTAGTGAGGAGCGAGGCCACGGAATTCACGTACTGCGACGTTTTCTCCTTTGAGGTTAATCAAGCGTTTCAAATGTTCGTAGGCGATTTTCATCTTGTCCTCAAAAGTCAAATCAGGTAGGATTTCTCCTGTTTCAAAGTAATGGTTGATTTGGTTGAAGAGGTAGGGATTTCCCATGGCAGCGCGACCAATCATGACTGCGTCAGCACCGACTTCTTCGATGCGTTGTTTGGCTTCTTGGACAGTACGGATATCACCGTTGGCAATAAATGGAATCTTGGTGAGGGCCTGGGCAACCTTATGAAGGGTCTCAAGGTCTGCGTGACCTGTATACATTTGCTCACGGGTACGGCCATGCATAGCAAGGGCAGAAACACCTGCAGCTTCAGCAGCAAGGGCATTTTCTACTGCCAGAGATGAGTCAGCCCAGCCTGTACGCATTTTGACAGTAAGTGGGATATCAAGGACAGATTGGACCTTGTTGATGATAGAGTAGATCTTGTCAGGATCCTTGAGCCACATAGCGCCAGCTTCGTTCTTCACGATTTTGTTAACTGGGCAGCCCATGTTGATATCGACGATATCGGTTTTAGTGTTTTCTTGGATGAATTCTGCTGCGCGTGCTAGGCTGTCTTCATCGCTACCAAAAAGTTGGATAGAGACAGGGTTTTCACCTTCATCAATATGAAGCATGTGCAGGGTTTTTTCGTTGTTGTATTGGATTCCCTTGTCTGAGACCATTTCCATGACAACGAGTCCTGCACCGAGCTCTTTTGCGATGGTCCGAAAGGCTGAGTTGGTGACACCAGCCATAGGCGCTAAAACGGTACGATTGGGAATCTCAACATTGCCAATCATAAAAGGTGTATTAAGATTTGTCACGAATGAGTTCCTCCAGGTCGTTTTCATCAAAGTTGTAAGTAGTTTGGCAGAATTGACAAGTGATTTCTGCCCCGTGGTCTTCCTCTTTCATTTCCTGTAAGTCTGAGCTTGGAAGGCTAGCAAGAGCGTTCATAAAGCGTTCATGGCTACAGTCACATTGGAAACGGATTTCTTCTTCAGATAGACGCTTGTAGGCCTCGTCACCGTAGATAGCCTTGAGGAGGGCTTCGATATGGTCTTCACTTTCGAGAAGCGTTGAGATAGCTGGCATTTCTTGGATGCGTTTTTCAAAGCGAGCAATCTCTTCTTCCTTGGCTCCTGGCAAAACTTGGAGAAGGAAACCACCTGCAACCTTAACCTTGTCTTCTTCGTCTAAAAGGACATTGAGGCCGACTGCAGAAGGGGTCTGTTGGCTTTCAGTCAGGTAAAAGGCCAGGTCTTCACCGATTTCCCCAGAGATGAGGGGAGTCATAGAGTTGTAAGGATTTCCAGTACCGTAGTCTGTGATAACGAGGAATTGACCATTTCCAATAAAAGGTCCAACTAGGACTTCACCAGTTGCAGTCTTTTTGATGTCAACACCGGGATTTTGAACGTAGCCTTTGACGTTCCCCTTGGTATCAGCGACGGTGATGATAGCACCTAGAGAGCTAGATCCCAGCACCTTAACCGTTAGTTTAGTATTTCCTTTTTCATTGGCTGCGAGAATCTGGCTAGCGATAAGAGTTCGACCAAGCGCTACAGTTGAGCTAGCTTGGGTTTGGTGTTTTTCTTGAGCAGTGCGGACGGTTTCTGTGCTGTCAAGGACAAAAGCACGAAAGGCGCCGCTCTCTGATATTGTTTTAATAATTTTATCCATAGCTACTATTTTAGCATAAAAATGCCCAAAGGGGGAGCCGTGTGTTTGCTGATTTTCAGGATAATGGACCAGGAAATCAGCATGAAAATAAAAAGAGAAACAGATTATTTCAGCATTTGTAAGATTTATGCTATGCTTAAGGTAGAAAATGAAAGGGGTAACAAATGTATTTAGGAGATTTGATGGAAAAGGCTGAATCTGGCCAA
Source organism: uncultured bacterium (assembly GCA_963508345.1). Lineage (GTDB taxonomy): Bacteria > Bacillota > Bacilli > Lactobacillales > Streptococcaceae > Streptococcus. The sequence continues at coordinate 25,467 of CAUOWW010000007.1, read as the reverse complement.
TTTTCAATCCTTTCCTTTCTATTACAAGAGTCTCAGACGACCGTCAAGGCTGTAATAGAGGAGACAGGATTTTCAAAAGCAACCCTAACCAAATATGTCACCCTGCTCAATGATAGGGCTATGGATAGTGGCTTAGAGCTGACTATTCACTTAGAAGATGAAAATCTGCGTCTGTCAATTGGTGCAGCTACCAAGGGGAGAGATATCCGGAGCTTATTTTTGGAGAATGCTGTTAAATACCAGATTTTGGTTTATCTTCTCTACCACCAACAGTTTTTAGCCCATCAGCTGGCTCAAGAATTGATGATTAGTGAGGCTACGCTTGGTCGCCACTTAGCTAGCTTAAATCAGATTTTGTCAGAATTTGATTTATCCATCCAAAATGGACGTTGGCGGGGTCCAGAGCATCAGATTCGCTATTTCTATTTCTGCCTTTTCCGCAAGATCTGGTCCAGTCAGGAGTGGGAAGGTCACATGCAGAAACCAGAGAGAAAACAGGAGATTGCCACTTTAGAAGAAATCTGCGGTGCAAGTTTGTCTTCGGGTCAGAAATTGGACTTGGTTTTGTGGAGTCACATCAGTCAGCAACGTCTTCGGGCCAATGCCTGTCAGTTTCAAGTCATAGAAGAGAAAATGCGAGGGTATTTTGACAATATTTTTTACCTTCGTTTGCTGAGAAAGGCTCCGTCCTTTTTCGCTGGACAGCACCTTCCTCTAGGAACTGAGGATGGTGAGATGATGATTTTCTTCTCTTTCCTCCTATCTCATCGCATTCTTCCTCTTCATACTATGGAGTATATCCTTGGTTTTGGAGGGCAGTTGGCAGATTTGCTGACGCAATTGATTCAAGAAATGAAGAAGGAGGAGTTGCTGGGTGATTATACAGAGGACCATGTCACCTATGAACTCAGTCAGCTTTGTGCTCAAGTCTATCTCTATAAGGGCTATATTTTACAGGACCGCTACAAGTACCAGTTGGAGAATCGTCATCCCTATTTGTTGATGGAACATGATTTTAGGGGAACGGCAGAGGAGATTTTTCATGCTCTACCTGCCTTTCAACAGGGGACGGATTTGGATAAGAAGATTCTCTGGGAATGGCTGCAGTTAATCGAATATATGGCTGAAAATGGCGGCCAGCATATGCGGATTGGTCTGGATTTGACATCTGGTTTTCTTGTCTTTTCAAGGATGGCAGCTATTTTAAAACGGTATTTGGAATACAATCGTTTTATTACCATTGAAGTCTATGACCGAACTCGACATTATGATTTGCTGGTTACCAATAACCCTATTTATAAGAAGGAGCAGACACCAGTCTATTATTTAAAAAACGACTTGGATATGGAGGATTTGGCAGGGATTCGTCAGTTATTATTCACTTAAAAGACTTGGTGCTTCCAGGTCTTTTAAGTGAAATTTACACAATCTCCTCACATTTTTTTAAAAATTAAAAAAAGTTGATAAACAAGAAAGCGCTTTATTTTGTATACTAGTTAGTGTAAAGAGGAGACATCCTCAAGAACATTATCAGGAGGACAGCACATGTCACAAGAAAAATACATCATGGCCATTGACCAGGGAACTACAAGTTCTCGTGCCATTATTTTCAACAAAAAAGGAGAAAAAGTTAGCTCGAGTCAAAAAGAGTTCACTCAGATTTTCCCTCAGGCAGGTTGGGTTGAGCACAATGCCAATGAAATTTGGAACTCTGTTCAGTCAGTTATTGCGGGTGCTTTCATCGAAAGTGGTGTGAAACCAAGTCAGATTGAGGCAATCGGGATTACTAACCAACGTGAAACAACGGTCGTTTGGGATAAGAAAACAGGGCTTCCTATCTACAATGCTATCGTTTGGCAATCACGCCAAACTGCTCCTTTGGCTGAACAACTGAAAAGCCAAGGTTATGTGGAAAAATTCCATGAAAAGACTGGTTTGATCATCGATGCTTACTTCTCTGCGACCAAGGTTCGTTGGATTTTGGACCATGTAGAGGGCGCTCAAGAGAGAGCTGAAAAGGGTGAATTGCTCTTTGGTACCATTGATACTTGGTTGGTTTGGAAATTGACTGACGGTGCGGCTCACGTGACCGACTACTCAAATGCAGCCCGTACCATGCTTTATAACATTAAAGAACTTAAATGGGATGATGAGATTTTGGAAATTCTCAACATTCCAAAGGCTATGCTTCCAGAAGTTCGTTCTAACTCTGAGATCTACGGTAAGACAGCGCCATTCCATTTCTACGGTGGAGAAGTGCCAATCTCAGGTATGGCTGGTGACCAACAGGCAGCCCTCTTTGGACAGTTGGCCTTTGAACCTGGTATGGTTAAAAATACTTATGGAACAGGTTCTTTCATCATCATGAATACTGGTGAAGAGATGCAGTTGTCTGAAAATAACCTCTTGACAACGATTGGTTACGGAATCAATGGCAAGGTTTACTATGCCTTGGAAGGTTCTATCTTCATCGCAGGAAGTGCCATTCAATGGCTTCGTGATGGACTTCGCATGGTCGAAAATTCACCAGAATCTGAAAAATACGCTCGTGATTCTCACAACAATGATGAAGTTTATGTCGTTCCAGCCTTTACAGGTCTAGGTGCTCCATACTGGAACCAAAATGCTCGCGGTTCTGTCTTTGGATTGACTCGTGGAACAAGTAAGGAAGACTTTATCAAGGCAACTCTTCAATCAATTGCTTATCAAGTGCGTGATATTATCGATACGATGCAAGTGGATGCTCAGACAGCTATACAGGTCTTGAAAGTAGACGGTGGTGCAGCTATGAACAACTTCCTCATGCAGTTCCAAGCTGACATCTTGGGAATCGACATTGCACGCGCCAAAAACTTGGAAACAACAGCTCTAGGAGCAGCCTTCCTAGCTGGTTTGTCAGTAGGGTACTGGAAAGACTTGGATGAGTTGAAACTCTTGAACGAGACAGGAGAACTCTTTGAGCCATCTATGAACGAATCTCGCAAGGAACAACTCTACAAGGGTTGGAAGAAGGCTGTGAAAGCAACCCAAGTCTTTGCGGAAGTAGATGACTAATACTGGAAGAATAAAGCGACTTAGTTAGAAAGTGTGTAAATATGGAATTTTCAAAGAAAACACGTGAATTATCAATTAAAAAAATGCAGGAACGTACCCTGGACCTCTTGATTATCGGTGGAGGAATCACAGGGGCTGGTGTAGCTTTGCAGGCGGCAGCTAGCGGTCTTGAGACTGGATTGATTGAAATGCAAGACTTTGCAGAAGGAACATCCAGTCGTTCAACAAAATTGGTTCACGGAGGTCTGCGTTACCTCAAACAATTCGACGTAGAAGTGGTATCAGATACAGTTTCAGAACGTGCAGTGGTACAACAAATTGCACCTCACATTCCAAAACCAGATCCAATGCTTTTACCAGTTTATGAAGAAGATGGAGCAACCTTTAGCCTCTTCCGTCTCAAAGTAGCTATGGACTTGTACGACCTTTTGGCAGGTGTTAGCAACACACCAGCTGCTAACAAGGTTTTGAGCAAGGAAGAAGTTTTAGAACGCCAGCCAAACTTGAAGAAAGAAGGCTTGGTAGGAGGTGGGGTTTACCTTGACTTCCGTAATAACGATGCGCGTCTCGTGATTGAAAACATCAAACGTGCCAACCAAGACGGTGCCCTCATTGCCAACCACGTTAAGGCAGAAGGCTTCCTCTTTGACGAAAGTGGCAAGATTACAGGTGTTGTAGCTCGTGATCTCTTGACAGACCAAGTCTTTGAAATCAAGGCCCGTCTGGTGATTAACACAACAGGTCCTTGGAGCGACAAGGTGCGCAATTTGTCTAATAAGGGAACACAATTCTCACAAATGCGTCCAACTAAGGGAGTTCACTTGGTAGTTGATTCAAGCAAGATTAAGGTCTCACAACCAGTTTACTTTGACACAGGCTTGGGTGATGGCCGTATGGTCTTTGTTCTCCCACGTGAAAACAAGACTTACTTCGGTACAACTGATACAGACTACACAGGTGATTTGGAACATCCAAAAGTGACTCAGGAAGATGTAGATTACCTACTTGGCATTGTCAACAACCGTTTCCCAGAAGCCAACATCACCATTGATGATATCGAAAGCAGCTGGGCAGGTCTTCGTCCATTGATCGCAGGCAATAGCGCTTCTGACTACAATGGCGGAAATAACGGAACTATCAGTGATGAAAGCTTTAACAACTTGATTGCGACTGTTGAATCTTATCTCTCTAAAGAAAAAACACGTGAAGATGTTGAGTCTGCTGTCAGCAAGCTTGAAAGTAGCACATCTGAGAAGCATTTGGACCCATCTGCAGTTTCTCGTGGTTCGAGCTTGGACCGTGATGACAATGGCCTTTTGACACTTGCTGGTGGTAAAATCACAGACTACCGTAAAATGGCAGAAGGAGCTATGGAGCGCGTGGTTGACATCCTCAAAGCAGAATTTGACCGCAGCTTTAAACTGATCAACTCTAAGACTTACCCTGTTTCAGGTGGAGAATTGAACCCAGCAAATGTAGACTCAGAAATCGAAGCCTTTGCGCAACTTGGAGTGTCACGTGGTTTGGATAGCAAGGAAGCTCATTACCTAGCAAATCTTTACGGTTCAAATGCACCGAAGGTCTTTGCTCTTGCTCACAGCTTGGAACAAGCACCAGGACTCAGCTTGGCGGACACCTTGTCCCTTCACTATGCAATGCGCAATGAGTTGGCACTTAGCCCAGTTGACTTCCTCCTTCGTCGTACCAACCACATGCTCTTTATGCGTGATAGTTTGAACAGCATTGTTGAGCCAGTTTTGGATGAAATGGGACGATTCTATGACTGGACAGAAGAAGAAAAAGCAGCTTACCGTGCTGATGTCGAATCAGCTCTTGCTAACAACGATTTAGCAGAATTAAAAAATTAAGAAAAAATAAAAGAGGTGGAGGGCAGCATTCCTTGCCTCCCGCCCCTTCTTTTTAATGGAGACAGAAAGATGATGAATGAATTATTTGGAGAATTTCTAGGGACTTTAATCCTGATTCTTCTAGGAAATGGTGTTGTTGCAGGTGTGGTTCTTCCAAAAACCAAGAGCAACAGCTCAGGTTGGATTGTGATTACTATGGGTTGGGGGATTGCAGTTGCGGTTGCAGTCTTTGTATCTGGAAAGCTTAGTCCAGCTCATTTAAACCCAGCTGTGACAATTGGTGTGGCCTTGAAAGGTGGTTTGCCTTGGGCATCAGTATTCCCTTATATCCTAGCTCAGTTCGCAGGGGCTATGCTCGGTCAGATTTTGGTTTGGTTGCAATTCAAACCGCATTATGAGGCAGAAGAAAATGCAGGAAATATCCTGGCAACCTTCAGTACTGGTCCAGCCATCAAGGATACTGTATCAAACTTGATTAGTGAAATCCTTGGAACCTTTGTTTTGGTGTTGACAATCTTTGCTTTGGGTCTTTACGATTTTCAAGCAGGTATCGGAACCTTTGCAGTGGGGACTTTGATTGTCGGTATCGGTCTATCACTAGGTGGGACAACAGGTTATGCCTTGAACCCTGCGCGTGACCTTGGACCTCGTATCATGCACAGCATCTTGCCAATTCCAAACAAGGGAGACGGAGACTGGTCTTACGCTTGGATTCCTGTTGTGGGACCTGTTATCGGTGCAGCCTTGGCCGTGCTTGTGTTCTCACTTTTCTAATCTAGAAAATAATTATGTTGATAGGGCTTGGGCAAAAACTCAATTTCAGGAAAAAATGAAGTAAATCTTCTCATAATAAAACGCATCATATCAAGTTTTTCAACACCTGATATGATGCGTTTTTCTTATCGTTAAGACTTTTTCCCAGTCTCTTTTTCGATTGAAGATGTAATTATTCTACTAACTAACTTCTTAGTACTAGCCAACAACGATAATCATAATTCCTCCCAAAATTAGGAATAATAAAGGCAATAATTTTTGCTTTTTCATGTGAAATACCTCACTTTTATTTTCTTCTATTTTATGCTAAAATATTAAAAATTAAAAACTATTCCCATATATGCTTGTTGGAGAGATATTATGAAAAAATTTGGAGAAATTTTTAAAAAGTTTCGAGAATCTAGAGGTTTTCGCTTGAAAGATGTCGAAAAAGCTGGTATATCAACATCACAGCTCTCACGTTTTGAAAAGGGAGAGACTGATTTAACCATTTCAAAATTTATGGCTATTTTGGATGAAATTAACATGCCTATTGATGAATTTATGTATGCTGTTCATGATTTTCATCGTGATGAACTGAACGAACTCTTATCAAAGGTTAGGCATTTTGTATCAAATCATGATGTTGATGGGTTGAAAAAACTACTTTATTCTCAGATGGAGTCAGATTCTAAACAAGAGAAATTTCATAAGCTTAACATTATTTTATTAAAAATTCGTTTACAAGATTTATCTGGAGAAGCTTATTATTCTGGTGATGATTTATCTTATCTAACTGACTATCTCTTTAGTGTTGAATATTGGGGATACTATGAATTATTGATTTTTTCAAATACTTTAGATGTCCTAAAACACGATGTCTTTATGGTTTTGGCTAGAGAGATGTCTAGACGTTCTGATTTTTATAAAGAAATTCCTAATAATAGACGACTGATTTCATCTATGCTATTGAACGGATATATCACATGTATTGAAAGAGGAAAATTTCTTGATGCTTTGTATTTTGAAAAACGGCTAAACCAATGCTTTTTCACTGAAACTGAAATTTATGAGCGATTGGTATTCCAGTATGCCCAATATCTATATCGCTATAAAAAAGAGACGGATTGCAAAGCAATTATTGAAATGAGGAAGTGTATTGGAGCAATGAAATTAGCGGGAAGTAACCATTTAGCAAAGACTTATGAAAGGCACTTAGAAAAAATTTTAGCAAGTAAAAAGTAATACGCAGATATGGGAAAGGAAGTATCTCGAAGTAATATTTTGGTAGAATTGTCTTTAGAAATTTCAATTACGGTTGTTTTATCAGTTCATTGTATTTGAGCGATAGGATTTTTCGAAGTTGTTACCATAATTATGAATTTTGAGGTATTTAATATGCAAGTTCTATCTCCATATATTTTAAGAAAGAAAAGTGAAACAGGAGAATTATTTTTCAATAGTAAAAATAATCATTCTTTTTTCATTACAAATGATTTACAAGATGTTATGGAAAATAATTTAGAGATCAAGGAACAATATGAAAATTATTTGAATAAGTATAATTATTTTCAAGAAGAAAATGAATTCGAGAATACAATAGATTATGTTAAAAATAGTGAAACGGAGACGTTAGAATTTACAATTTTAACACATGGAGACTGTAATTTTAGATGTAAATATTGTTATGAAAAATTTGAAAATATAAAAATGAGTAGAGAAACAGAGATTGCGATAGTTGAATTTACAGAAAAACTATTATCTGAATCTACGTTTAAATCTTTACATGTATCATGGTTTGGAGGAGAGCCTTTATTAGGGCTAAAAACGATAAAGAATCTTTCAAAAAAATTTATTAGTATTTGCTTTCAAAATGGGCTTGATTATTCTGCTAGTATAACAACTAATGGATATTTGCTTAATGAACGAATTATTCATCAGTTAATTCTAGACTATCGCGTTAATAATTTTCAGATAACAATTGATGGAGATGAGGAAAGTCATAATTTTCAAAGAGTGTTGCGTAATGGAAAGGGGTCATATAGCAAGATACTCGAGAATATCAAAGGTTTACAAAATTCAAATTTGAATTTTTATTGTAATTTAAGATTTAATATATCGAAAGAAAATTTTAATAATGTTAAGATTTTTTTAGATTCAGATGGGAAATATTTTAAGCATGATAAACGATTTAGATTTTATTTTTATAATGTAGGTAGTTGGGGGTGTGGGGAGCGTGCCCAAAATTATAAAGTGACATTACCTAATTCAGATGCTAGTTTTGAATTATCAAAGTTTGCCATAAAAAAAGGTTACAATGTTCCTGCTGCTAGAGGTATAATAACAAATTTGTTCAATTGTTATGCAAATAGAAAAAATCACTATACTATTAATGTAAAGGGTGTAATTCAAACTTGTACGGTTGCCTTGTATTCTAATTCTAATATATTTGGAAGTGTACATGCTAAGTTTAATCAGGAAAAGTTTGATAAATGGCACTTAAACATGGATTCAGATTGTAAGAAGTGTCCTATTGCTTTAATTTGTAAATCAGGATTTTGTCCGCCCAAACATAGAAGTAATAAGCAAAGAACATTATGCAATCAAATAAAAAAGAAAATTGATAAAAATCTAGAATTATTTATGTTAAATAAGGAATATTGTGATTATCTTGATGCAATAAGAGAGGGGGTGAAAAGATGATTGTAATTGAAAATAAGAGTACTACTCAACTTGATATACTTGTACTCCGTGATCATTATTGCGATGAAGATGGAAATGAGTTTTAGATTGATTTTTAAAATATAAATCGAAATTTAGTTAGTCTAGTTCAGGAGGTAATCACTCTTAATAAACAGTATCATATTTAATTAAATTATTGTATAGTCTCAGTTGGAGTTAATTTGTTTATAACTTTTAGACTGAGGCTTTTATATCTATTCGCTTTCTTTTAGATAGGCTTATTTATGAAATTTCTAAAATACATTAAAACTAATATTTTTATCTATTTTTTAATAGGAGTACTTTTGAATAGTGGGATGGCTCTAATAAAGCCATTGTTATTGGATAAGCTATTGAATATTCGTGAAGATCAACTTACAATTGGTACAATTTCATACTTTGTTTTATATGGCCTGTGTCTGCACCTGTTTTTTTATAGCACGATGTTGCTAGCAAATTTTGTCAGTAATAATCTGCAGCGTCATCTGCAAATTCGTTTAAAAGATCAGCTTATTAAGAAACTATTTTTGAAAGAAAATGTTGTATATGATGAAAAAGTTTCAATTGTTACACAAGATATGGAACTGCTCTATAATCGCTTCTTTTTACCCCTGGATATGATAGTTGGAAGAGTTTTTATACTTTGTACAACGATTGTTTTTATTTTGGTGCAAAATTTTTGGCTTGGTCTTGTTTTTATCGTGTTCTCTTTTCTTCGACCATTGCCTCAATGGGTAATGAATAATCGTTTAATGAAAAGTGGTGCAAATTTTTCGGAAATGCAAAAAGCTTTTCATCTATCTGTAGGAGATTTTTTTAAGGGAGCAGATACGATATATTTTTATGGCGCTAGTAAAGAAAACTTTGCTAAGATGAGAAAAAACAACGAGTGTTACGAGAATGCTCGTTGGAAAAATGAATGGACTAGCAATGTCGTTTATTTTTTCAATGGTCCTTTAGAATTCCTTAGTCAGGTACTACCTCTTGCACTTGGTCTTTTATTACAAAAGAGTGGTATAGAGTTAACAACAGCTAGTTTGGTCTCTATGTATATAGCTACAATGAATCTTAGCGGACCTATTCAAAGAATTATGTATAGCATATCTGATATACAGCGATCGCAAACAGTGAAAGAAAAAATATTTTCATTATTGGAAGAATCTTGTTTAGAAACATCATATCCGACAGTCGAATCTTTAGCTGAGCTAGTTTTGGAGGGAGTTTCAAAACAGGTTGGAGAGCAAGTGCTCTTTTATGATTTGTCACTTAGATTAACTAAGCCAAGTAAAGTTTTAATAAAGGGAGCCAGTGGTACCGGAAAGTCAACTCTCCTACAGTTGGTAGCAGGAAAGATAAGTCCGAATAGTGGTAGAATTATCGTACGTGATAAATCAGGTCGAGAATTTACTCATTATCAAGGGAATGTCGCTTATATCTCTCAGAATCCATTTTTCAGACATGGGACAATCCGAGAAAATTTAACATTAGGACAGGAGATTTCAGATAAAGAATTACTCTGTTGCCTAGAACAAGTTGGCTTAACGAATGAAATCACCAATATCTTGGATTATCAACTGATAAACAATGGAGAAAACATTTCAGGTGGACAACGTTTACGACTTGAATTAGTTCGCTGTCTGCTTCGACAAAAAGACATTGTGTTGGCGGATGAGGTTACATCATCCTTAGACAAGGACAATGCATATCAAGTGCGCCAGTTACTTTTGCAGTTGCCTATCATTTTGATTGAAGTTGCTCATCATATTGATTTAGAAACGGTTTATAATCAAGTAATTGATTTGGGAAAATATAGAATAAAATAAATAGACTTGTTCGACATTTTGCTAGCCATAATATACATGCTATATTATAGATTGTTTTAGCTGATTTAAAGATGTGAGAACTAAAAACTATGGCTAAGTTGGAATGTTAAAAATTCAATTTCTGACCACCTAATCTTGTGTCAAATAGTTATCAAACAAAGTCTACTATACCATTTATCAGTTAAATATTTTTATGTTAAGGGAGAGCTATATGTCTAATTCATTTATCAAGTTGTTAGTCTCTCAATTGTTTGCAAATTTAGCAGATATTTTCTTTAGAGTAACAATCATTGCTAACATATACATTATTTCAAAATCAGTAATTGCCACCTCACTAGTTCCCATTTTAATAGGGATCTCCTCTTTTGTTGCGAGTCTTTTAGTTCCTTTGGTTACTAAAAGGTTAGCGCTAAATAGGGTTTTATCTTTATCCCAATTTGGAAAGACTATATTATTGACGATACTGGTAGGAATGTTTACCGTAATGCAATCAGTAGCGCCTTTGGTAATCTATCTATTTGTTGTTGTAATTTCCATATTAGATGGTTTTGCAGCACCCGTTTCCTATGCTATTGTGCCACGCTATGCGACCGATTTGGGTAAGGCTAATTCAGCCTTATCAATGAGTAGTGAAGCCGTTCAATTGGTGGGTTGGGGATTAGGTGGACTCTTGTTTGCAACAATTGGTCTCTTACCTACCACGTTTATCATTTTAATCTTGTATATCATTTCTAGCTTTCTGATGTTATTTCTTCCTAAGGCTGAAGTGGAGGTGTTAGAGTCAGAAACTAATCTTGAAATTTTACTCAAAGGTTGGAAGTTAGTTGCTAGAGATCCTAGATTAAGACTTTTTGTATCGGCAAATTTATTGGAAATTTTCTCAAATACGATTTGGGTTTCGTCTATCATACTTGTCTTTGTAACTGAGTTATTAAATGAAACGGAAAGTTACTGGGGATATTCTAATACAGCATACTCTATCGGGATTATAATTAGTGGCTTAATTGCTTTTAGGCTATCTGAAAAGTTTCTTGCTGCTAAATGGGAAAGTATTCTTTTTTCTCTTGTAGGCATGGTAATAGTGACACTGACTATTCTATATTTTCCAAACGCACAGATGTTTTTATTATTTTCAGCTTTAGTTGGTATGTTATCGCAACTAAAAGAAGTTCCTGAAAGTGTATTTCTTCAGGAAACAGTAGAGGAAAATCATTTGGTTAATGTCTATTCTGTTCTGGAAGTGATTTCGACATTAGCATTTTCAGTATTTGTTTTGCTAATGAGCTATATTACTGAGAGTTTTGGTATTAGCATCAGTTTTTGGCTATCAGCCATTTGTCTGATGATAGAAGCTATTTTAATTTATATCAGACGAGACTATTTTAAATGAGAGACCGGGTAAGAAGTCTTTAAAAATCAGAAAAGCGCATAGTATCAGGTGTTGAAAAACTTGATATTGTGCGTTTTATTATGGGAAGATTTACTTCATTGTCTCCTGAAATGGAGTTTTGAAGCAGGATCACTCTATTTAAAAATATTCATAGAAAAACTGCATAATCTTTAAAATTAGCTTAAATGCAGTGAAAATGTACGGTAAACAATTGAAAAATTACCCTAAAAAATGGTACAATGGTAGAAAAATACTATAGTAAGAGTTCATCTTATTTCACAAAAATTACAGAAATGAATGGTTTTTCTTTATGAAACAAAGAAAAGAATTGTACCTTTTTCTTGGTCGGACAGCCTTGTATTTTCTTATCTTTCTAGGGCTGCTTTACTTCTTTAGCTATCTTGGTCAGGGTCAAGGAAGCTTTATCTATAATGAATTTTAACTTGAAGGAGAATCCCTATTGTGTCAAATAAACCAATAGTAGATATGATTGAAACCATCGAGCATTTTGCTCAGACACAGCCTACCTATCCTGTTTACAATGTTTTAGGGCAGGAACATACTTATGGAGATTTGAAGGCTGATTCGGATAGTTTGGCTGTAGCCATTGATCAACTAGATTTGCCAGAGAAATCTCCGGTGGTTGTTTTTGGAGGCCAAGAATATGAAATGTTGGCAACTTTTGTAGCGCTGACTAAGTCAGGTCATGCTTACATTCCCATTGACAGCCATTCGGCTTTGGAGCGAGTTTTGGCAATTTTAGAAGTAGCAGAGCCAAGCTTGATTATTGCCATCTCAGACTTTCCATTGGAGCAGGTTTCTACGCCAATGATGACTCTAGCTCAGGTTCAAGAAGCCTTTGCTCAAGGGACAAGCTATGAGATCACGCATCCAGTCAAGGGCGATGATAACTACTACATCATCTTTACTTCTGGTACGACTGGTAAGCCTAAGGGAGTGCAGATTTCCCATGATAACCTCCTTAGCTTTACCAACTGGATGATTACGGATAAGGAATTTGCGACACCGAGTCGTCCGCAAATGCTAGCTCAGCCACCTTACTCTTTTGACTTGTCTGTCATGTATTGGGCACCGACCTTGGCACTGGGTGGTACGCTTTTCGCTCTTCCTTCAGCTATTACTCAGGACTTTAAGCAACTCTTTGCGACTATCTTTTCATTGCCAATCGCTATCTGGACATCAACCCCTTCTTTTGCAGATATGGCCATGTTGTCTGAAGACTTCAACAGTGAGAAAATGCCTGGTATCACGCATTTCTACTTTGATGGTGAAGAATTGACGGTTAAAACGGCTCAAAAACTACGCGAACGTTTCCCGAATGCCCGTATTATCAATGCCTACGGCCCAACAGAAGCGACAGTAGCCCTATCAGCAGTTGCTGTGACAGACGAGATGCTAGCGACTCTCAAACGCCTACCAATCGGCTATACCAAGGCTGATTCTCCAACCTTTATCATTGACGAGGAAGGCAATAAATTGCCAAATGGCGAACAGGGAGAAATCATTGTTTCTGGTCCAGCTGTTTCAAAAGGTTATATGAACAATCCTGAAAAAACAGCGGAAGCCTTCTTTGAATTTGAAGGACTTCCAGCCTATCACACAGGAGATGTGGGAACCATGACAGATGAAGGCTTGCTTCTCTACGGCGGACGCATGGACTTCCAGATTAAGTTTAATGGTTACCGCATTGAGTTAGAAGATGTCTCTCAAAACCTCAACAAGTCTCGCTATATCGAGTCTGCTGTCGCAGTGCCGCGCTATAACAAGGACCACAAGGTACAAAATCTGTTGGCCTATGTCATCTTAAAAGATGGTGTCCGTGAGCAGTTTGAGCGAGATATCGATATTACTAAGGCTATTAAGGAAGACTTGAAAGATATCATGATGTCCTATATGATGCCATCTAAATTCCTTTACCGAGACAGTTTACCACTGACTCCAAATGGAAAAATTGACATCAAAGGATTGATTAACGAGGTGAATAAGAGATGATGGAGTTCTTTCAACAGCTTCCTCATTTAGAGCCATACGGCAATCCTCAGTATTTTGTCTATGTGATTGCTGCAACCTTGCCCATCTTTATCGGCCTCTTTTTCAAGAAACGCTTTGCCTGGTATGAAGTGCTGGTAAGTCTCTTCTTTATCGTCACCATGTTGGTAGGTGGGAAGACTAATCAGTTGATTGCCTTGGGTATTTATCTGTGCTGGGAAATAGTGCTCCTGCTTTTCTACAAGCATTATCGAAAAAGTAAGGATGGCAAGTGGGTCTTCTACCTAGTTAGTTTTCTGTCCCTACTTCCGATTATCTTTGTCAAGGTGCAGCCAGCTATCAATGGAACGCAGTCTTTGCTTGGATTTTTGGGAATTTCTTACCTGACCTTTCGTTCGCTTGGGATTATCATCGAGCTGAGAGATGGAGTGATTAAGGATTTTACCTTCTGGGAATTCCTCCGCTTTCTTCTCTTCATGCCGACCTTTTCAAGTGGCCCAATCGATCGCTTTAAGCGATTTAATGAAAATTATCAGACCGTTCCTGAGCGGGATGAGTTGATGGATATGCTGGAAGAGGCTGTCAAGTATATCATGCTTGGCTTTCTATATAAGTTTATCATAGCTCACATTTTAGGAGAGACCTTACTCTCTCCTCTGAAGAATCTAGCCCTGGAGTCAGGTGGCTTCTTTAACCTCTATGCCTTGGCAGTTATGTATACCTTTGGTCTGGAGCTCTTCTTTGACTTTGCAGGTTATTCTATGTTTGCTTTGGCCATCTCAAACTTGATGGGAATCCGTAGCCCTATCAACTTTAACAAACCCTTTTTATCAAGGGATTTAAAGGAATTTTGGAATCGTTGGCACATGAGTCTTTCTTTCTGGTTCCGTGACTTTGTCTTTATGCGAATGGTGATGGTGTTAACCAGAAAGAAAGTCTTTAAAAATCGTAATGTAACCTCAAGTGTGGCCTACATTGTAAATATGCTGATTATGGGATTTTGGCATGGTGTGACCTGGTACTATATCGCCTATGGACTCTTTCATGGATTAGGCTTGGTCATTAATGACGCTTGGATTCGTAAGAAAAAAACGCTCAATAAGGAACGGAAAAAAGCAGGGAAGGCTGCTCTACCTGAGAATCGCTGGATTCAGTTGCTTGGCATGGTTGTCACCTTCCATGTCGTCATGCTGTCATTCTTAATCTTTTCTGGATTCTTGAATGATTTGTGGTTTAAAAAATAAAAGGAAATAAAATATGGATATCAAATCAGAAGTTATCGAAATTATTGATGAGTTGTTTATGGAAGATGTTTCTGACATGATGGATGAAGATCTTTTTGACGCAGGTGTCTTGGATAGTATGGGAACGGTTGAATTGATTGTGGAGATTGAAAACCGTTTTGACATTCGTGTCCCTGTGACAGAGTTTGGTCGAGACGACTGGAATACAGCCAATAAAATAATAGCTGGTATTGTGGAGCTACAAAATGCTTAAACGCTTATGGATGATCTTTGGGCCTATCTTCACTGCTGGATTTTTGGTTCTTCTACTCATCTTTTTTTATCCAAGTACAACAAGCCATAATCTGACGGAGGAGAAATATTCGGCGGCTTCTGTTAGTGTAGAGAGTTTTAAAGAGAGAAGCCAAAAAGTAAGGGCTCTTACAGATCCAAATATGCGTTTTATTCCTTTTCTAGGGTCCAGTGAATGGATTCGATTTGATAGTGTCCATCCAGCTGTTTTAGCAGAGAAATACCATCGTCCCTATCGTCCTTACTTTTTAGGTCAAGCAGGAGCAGCCTCTCTAAATCAATATTTTGGCCTACAGCAAATTTTGCCAGAAATAGAGAATAAGCATGCGGTATTTGTGATTTCGCCTCAATGGTTTACGGAGACTGATTATGAACCCGCAGCGTTTCAGAGATTTTTTAACAGTGACCAATTGACAGCTTTTTTGGAAAATCAATCTGGTGACACTGCTGCAAAGCATGCGGCTATTCGATTGTTAAAGCAGAATCCTAATGTTGCATTAAAAGGCATTGTTCAAAAATTATCAAAGGGTGAAGAATTATCAGAGGTTGATCAGCTTGCTATTAATATTTTTGCCCGATTCAATGAGAGACAGGCTTCTCTATTTGGTCGGTTCTCCATTAGAGGAAAACTCAAATATAAGGAACATGTGGAAAATTATTTAAAAGATCTTCCAGATCAATTTTCTTACCAAGAGTTAGAAAAAATTGCTCGAAAGGATGCAGAAACAAATACGACCAATAATGATATGGGAATGGAAAATCATTTCTATACAAGAGAGGTTAAGAAGGATTTGAAAAAATGGGAAGGGTATCAAAAGAATTACAGCTTCCTAAAATCATCTGAATATAATGATTTACAGTTGGTTCTCAATCAATTTGCAAAATCGAAAGTTAATGTCCTCTTTGTCATCCAACCTGTCAATAAGAAATGGATGGACTACACAGGGCTCAGAGAAGATATGTACCAGCATGCAGTGGAGAAAATTCGTTATCAATTAGAAAGTCAAGGTTTCACTAATATTGCTGACTTTTCAAAAAATGGAGGGGATCCTTATTTTATTAAGGATACCATTCACCTAGGTTGGTTGGGTTGGCTTGCTTTTGATAAGGCAGTTGATCCTTTCCTATCCAATCCCACACCAGCTCCTACCTATCATCTAAATGAGCGCTTTTTCACAAAAGACTGGGCGATTTATGATGGAGATGTCAAGGAATTTCAATAGATAATAATATGGAAGAGTTCGAGAATGAAACTAGTTTTCACGTTTTTTCTTGACTCTTTTTTTGGTTGTGATATAATTAACCAGTAAATAAAATTTCAAAGAATAGTATTTTTCTCTTAAAAAAGAGAAGTCCAAAAGGAAAGGAGTAACACATGAGACAGCTAGCGAAGGATATCGATGCTTTTTTGAATGAGGTGATTTTGCAGGCAGAAAATCAGCATGAAATCCTAATAGGTCATTGCACTAGTGAGGTGGCCCTGACCAATACTCAGGAGCACATTCTCATGCTTTTATCAGAAGAATCTTTAACAAATTCAGAATTGGCCCGTCGTCTCAATGTCAGTCAGGCGGCAGTTACCAAGGCCATTAAATCTTTGGTCAAGGAAGGGATGTTGGAAACATCTAAAGATCCTAAGGATGCGCGTGTGATTTTTTATCAGTTGACTGATTTGGCTCGTCCAATCGCTGAGGAGCACCACCATCACCATGAGCATACACTTTTAACCTATGAACAAGTGGCGACTCAGTTTACTCCAAATGAACAAAAAGTGATCCAGCGGTTTTTGACTGCTTTAGTAGGAGAAATCAAATAATGAGATATATTACGGTAGAGGACTTATCCTTCTATTATGATAAGGAGCCCGTTCTTGAACATATCAATTATAGTGTTGATAGTGGGGAATTTGTTACCTTGACAGGGGAGAATGGGGCAGCTAAGACGACACTCATCAAGGCCAGTCTTGGAATTCTTCAGCCACGCATTGGCAAGGTGACCATTTCAAAGACAAATACGCAGGGTAAGAAATTGAGAATAGCTTACCTTCCTCAACAGATTGCCAGTTTTAATGCAGGTTTTCCAAGTACGGTTTATGAATTTGTCAAGTCAGGTCGCTATCCGCGAAAAGGTTGGTTCCGTCGCTTGAATGCTCATGATGAGGAGCATATCAAGGCTAGTCTGGACTCAGTTGGCATGTGGGAACACCGAGACAAACGTTTGGGGTCTCTATCTGGGGGACAAAAGCAGCGAGCGGTAATCGCGCGTATGTTTGCTTCGGATCCAGATGTGTTTATCCTAGATGAGCCGACAACGGGGATGGATGCAGGAAGTAAAAACGAATTTTACGAACTCATGCATCACAGCGCCCATCATCATGGCAAGGCTGTTTTGATGATTACTCATGACCCTGAAGAAGTTAAGGACTATGCGGACCGCAATATTCATCTAGTTCGTAACCAAGACTCGCCATGGCGTTGTTTCAACGTTCATGAGAATGATCAGGAGGTGGGCCATGCTTAGTTTGTTATCTTATGACTTTATGCAGCGTGCCTTTCTGGCGGTTATTGCCATGAGTCTTTTCTCGCCAGTTCTTGGAACCTTCCTTATCTTGCGCCGTCAGAGTTTGATGAGTGATACTCTTAGCCACGTCTCGCTTTCAGGTGTAGCCTTTGGTCTGGTACTAGGGATTTCTCCGACTGTTTCTACGATTGCTATTGTCTTGATTGCGGCGGTCTTTCTGGAATATCTCCGTACGGTTTACAAGAGCTTTATGGAAATAGGGACAGCTATCCTCATGTCAACGGGTCTGGCTGTTTCTCTGATTGTCATGAGCAAGGGTAAAAGCTCCAGTTCAATGAGTTTGGACCAGTATCTTTTTGGTTCAATCGTGACTATCAGTGAGGAGCAGGTTATTTCTCTCTTTGTCATTGCGGCGGTTGTTTTGATTTTGACCTTCCTCTTCCTTCGTCCAATGTATATCTTAACCTTTGATGAGGATACGGCCTTTGTGGATGGTCTGCCAGTTCGCATCATGTCCATTCTTTTTAACATGGTGACAGGGGTGGCCATTGCCCTTATGATTCCTGCTGCGGGAGCTCTTCTGGTATCGACCATTATGGTCTTGCCAGCCAGTATTGCCCTTCGTCTAGGGAAAAACTTTAAATCGGTTATGCTGCTAGCCAGTGCTATTGGATTTTTGGGAATGGTAGCAGGACTTTACATTTCCTACTATGCAGAAACACCTGCAAGTGCAAGTATTACCATTATTTTTGTAACTGTCTTTTTACTCATTAGTTTAGTAAGACGTTTTATCAAATAGGAGACTAACGTGAAAAAAATTAGCTTATTGTTAGCCAGTCTATGTGCCTTGTTTTTAGTGGCTTGTTCCAATCAAAAGCAGGCAGATGGCAAACTAAATATCGTGACAACCTTTTACCCTGTCTATGAATTTACCAAGCAAGTCGCAGGAGATACGGCTAATGTAGAACTCCTAATCGGTGCTGGTACAGAACCCCATGAATACGAACCGTCTGCCAAGGCAGTTGCCAAAATCCAAGACGCAGATACCTTCGTTTATGAAAATGAAAACATGGAAACATGGGTTCCTAAATTGCTAGATACTTTGGATAAGAAAAAGGTCAAAACCATCAAGGCGACAGGCGATATGTTGCTCTTGCCAGGTAGTGAGGAAGAAGAGGGCGACCATGACCATGGAGAAGAAGGCCATCACCATGAGTACGATCCCCATGTTTGGTTATCACCAGTTCGTGCCATTAAACTAGTAGAGCACATCCGTGACAGCTTGTCAGCAGATTATCCTGATAAAAAAGAGACCTTTGAGAAGAATGCTGCTGCCTATATCGAAAAATTGCAAGCCTTGGATAAGGCTTATGCAGAAGGCTTGTCTCAAGCCAAACAAAAGAGCTTTGTAACGCAACACGCAGCCTTTAACTATCTCGCTTTAGACTATGGGCTCAAACAAGTCGCTATCTCAGGCCTCTCTCCAGATGCAGAACCATCAGCTGCTCGTCTGGCAGAATTGACAGAGTATGTCAAGAAAAATAAAATTGCCTATATCTACTTTGAAGAAAATGCTTCTCAAGCCCTTGCTAACACACTTTCAAAAGAAGCAGGTGTCAAAACAGATGTCCTTAATCCTTTAGAAAGTCTGACAGAAGAGGATACCAAGGCTGGCGAAAACTATATTTCCGTGATGGAGAAAAATCTCAAGGCTCTAAAACAAACAACAGACCAAGAAGGCCCAGCAATCGAGCCTGAAAAGGCAGAGGATACCAAGACAGTCCAAAATGGTTACTTTGAAGATGTAGCTGTCAAGGACCGCACCTTGAGTGACTATGCAGGTAACTGGCAATCAGTTTATCCTTTCCTTGAAGATGGTACTTTTGACCAAATCTTTGACTACAAGGCTAAGTTGACTGGTAAGATGACTCAGGCTGAGTACAAGGCTTACTATACAAAAGGTTATCAGACAGATGTGACTAAGATTAATATCACTGATAACACTATGGAATTTGTTCAAGGTGGACAAAGTAAGAAATTCACCTACAAGTATGTTGGTAAGAAAATCTTAACTTACAAGAAAGGTAATCGTGGCGTGCGCTTCCTCTTTGAAGCCACAGATGCAGACGCTGGACAGTTCAAGTATGTTCAGTTTAGTGACCATAATATCGCCCCAGTTAAGGCAGAACATTTCCATATCTTCTTTGGAGACACAAGCCAAGAAGCTCTTTTTGAAGAAATGGATAACTGGCCAACCTACTACCCAGATAATCTATCTGGTCAAGAAATCGCTCAAGAAATGTTGGCGCATTGATGAGAAACCGACTAGTTCATAGGAGCTAGTCAGTTTTTGGATACTAGATGGTTAACTTCATTATAGACTTTTAAGATACCTAAGGCACTTTAAAAAAATAAATAAAACTCTTGAAATATCTGGACCTGTATGTTAGAATAATTTTATCGGGCAAGGTTCATTAGAACACCAAATCCCTTAACTATGGCCGTAGTTAAGGGATTTTTTGACGTATCTTAGCGATTTAACGGGTGTTGATAGGCTAGTCATTCGGTCTACTTCTTACCATCTAGCCATTTGCAGACGAAATACAAGATAATTCCTGCTATGACGTCCGCTATAATAGTAAGAACGAGCTCTGGGGCAAAGTTCATTAGTTTCACCTCCTCTCACGAACCGTAAGGAACGTAATCGGTAACCGATGACAAAAATAGTATACCACAATAAATTTAGCTCATCAACCTCACTTAGTCTAGGCGACAAAGTCTTTAAAATCAGAAAAACGCATAATATCAGGTGTGCAAAAACTTTGATACTATGCATTTTATCATGGATATATTGACTTTGTTTTCTCTTCAAGTTAAGTTTGCACCTATCTTCCAAGAAATGTTAGTGAATAAGATGTTATAGTTAAATGAAATAAAAACTGAATAAATTGATTGGGAAAATCGAATCAATTTTTAACAATGTTTTAGAAAATGATATAGACTATTCTAGATTCAACCCACTATATATCAATCATAAAAGTGGATAGGAAAGTTTTCTGATTATCAGAATTCCTTCCTATCCACTTTTTGAAAATTGTAAGTTAGCCTAATTTTATATAGAATCAGCTTATTTGTCAAAACCTTGCAAGGCTTTTTGGCGTTCTTCTACTTGACCTTTAGCATCTAGTTTATTACCAGCGTATACAGCTGATTCCCATGATCCGTACATTGGATTTGGGAAGATGATGAATTTTTCACCGAATTCTTTTTGCAATTCTTCAAGTTGTTTATCACGGTCAGATTCAGAAGTCTTAGAAAAATCTGCAAAGTCTACGAGGTTATCACCAAATAATAAGATAAGGTTTGTTTTTTCTTGAACTTTTTGGCGACGACCTTCTTTGGATTTTACACCGCTTTCTAAGAACATGAGATGATCACGTCCTTGAACAGGAATTCCTTCACTTTCAAGATTTTTAATGGTAGCATCTACTTGATTAGCTGAGCGGTCAGAAATATAGTAGATTTGGACACCGTTTTGATCAGCAAACTGAAGAAAATCCTTGGCACCTGGGACAGCTTTTGCTGAAGCTTTTTGAACCCAAACATCCCAATTTTCGGGTGTGAATGCTGTACCATCTTTGACATTTTGTACTTGATAAGGGCTATTATCTAGGACAGTTTCATCCAAGTCTAAAACGATAGAGTAAGGTTTGTCTGATTCTGTTTTGAGCAATTCCTTTAGGTGACTTGTTGCAACGTTATAACCCTGTATGTATAAAGCTTTAGTTTCAGCTGATTTTTGATACCAAAGGGTTGACATAGTGTTTTCTCTTGACCGTAGTTGGTCATATGTCATTGTAACTTGATTATCAGATGAGCTATTATTGCTTGTCTGTGTTTCTGTAGACTTTGTTGCACAACTAGCCAATAAGACGACAGAAGCAAGTGCAGAAAGGATGGTAACAGTAGTTTTTGCTGTTTTCATGAAATATCTCCTATTCATTTATTTCAATAAATAGTATATCATGAGGGAAAAGTTAAGGCAAGCTATTCCCTGAATATGGATGAAGATAATGTAATAAAAAAAACGAAAAAAAACGATTATTAACTTGAAATGTAGTTTTACCTCTAATTATTGACATTTCAGGAAAAATTGCAGTAAAAACTGCACAACCTTCTTTAAATGTGCTATAATACAGGAAAAAATAATGATGGAGGTCGTCGCGATGATAACAACATTTTTGATGATTTTTGTGGTGGTTTGTGTGCTCCTATTGCTGATAGTCACACTGAGTACAATTTATGTGGTTCGTCAGCAGTCGGTGGCAATTATTGAACGCTTTGGGAAATACCAAAAGGTTGCCAATAGCGGTATTCATATTCGCTTGCCTTTTGGGATTGACTCGATTGCAGCGCGGATTCAGTTGCGCTTGTTGCAAAGTGATATTGTGGTTGAGACTAAGACCAAGGACAATGTGTTCGTTATGATGAATGTGGCGACCCAGTACCGTGTCAACGAGCAGAGCGTGACAGATGCTTACTATAAACTCATGCGTCCAGAATCTCAGATTAAATCTTATATTGAAGATGCCCTTCGCTCTTCTGTTCCAAAATTAACCTTGGATGAATTGTTTGAGAAAAAAGATGAGATTGCCCTTGAAGTTCAACACCAAGTCGCAGAAGAAATGACTACTTACGGGTACATTATCGTGAAAACCTTGATTACTAAGGTCGAACCAGATGCAGAAGTCAAGCAATCCATGAATGAAATCAATGCGGCGCAACGTAAGCGGGTCGCAGCGCAAGAATTAGCGGAAGCCGACAAGATTAAAATCGTCACTGCAGCTGAAGCCGAAGCAGAAAAAGACCGCCTCCATGGTGTGGGGATTGCCCAACAACGTAAGGCGATTGTGGATGGATTGGCAGAGTCTATCACAGAACTCAAGGAAGCCAATGTTGGCATGACAGAAGAACAAATCATGTCTATCCTCTTGACCAACCAGTATTTGGATACCTTGAACACTTTTGCTGCAAAAGGCAATCAAACCATCTTTTTACCAAATACGCCAAATGGTGTGGATGATATCCGTACACAAATCTTGTCAGCCCTCCGCGCTGAGAAGAAATAATAGACTAAAGAGCCTGGAGTCAGGCTCTTTTTTATTGATTATGAGAGATGAGTCCTAGCTTAAGTAAGATTATTCGCAAAAGTTACTAACAGGTTGTGGATAAGTGTGGATAACTTCTGATTATTTTAGAGATAATTCTTATTGGTAAGACCAATCTAGTAACTTTTTAGGATTATAAAGTAGTTTTAATTGCTGAACTCAAGAGTTAAGCACAGTTTGGGATAGTTATTCACAACTTGTGGATAACCTTGGGGATAGAGTGTAGGCCTACTAATGATAAGCAGATAGATACCTAATACTCTCGTTGTTATAATAGATGATATAGAGTGTTTCTCGTGAAACATTCTATTTCTATACCTTTTTCGAGTTATAGGTGACTTAGTTCGATAAACTCAAGAGGGATGATAGATTAAAAGAAATTATTTTGCTTGACTATTGGGGGGATTATGGTACATTTAAAATGAATAACACAGGAAATAGAGGCTGAAAAGCTATTATCTGTGGCTTCTTTGGTTATTTCTGTCAAATTTAGGAAGGGTTGCTATCACTATATACACATTCCTAAAAAAGAAACGTTAGTAGAATTGGTAGGTATGACTTTAGGGAGTTTTGATTTTACAGATGATCATACTCATGGTTTTTGCATGGATAGTGTTGTTTGGAGCGATGAGGATTTTTTATCATGTCAGTTTTATTGTGGGAAGATTTACTTCGTTTTCTCCTGAAATTGAGTTTTTGTCCAGCTTCTAAATAAAAATTTAAGTTCAGTCTAGATAGGCCGAGTATTTCAAGGAGATGGTTTATTGTGGCTTGCTAGATTAGTTGCTAAATCGGTAGTTAAGATTAAATTTTATTTTTCAAACGTAAAGTGCGTCTTATGTTATCAATAATATTGTAGCGACCTTACCATTTCTGCTGACTTTTTTACATAGGGTGTTTGGTAAAATACTGGCACGAGAGTTAGGAATGATAGTTTTTCAATTTATAAACGAATTTCAGGAGGTAAATGAGTATGACACCATTAAAATGGTTTGCTGGAGGAAGCGAAAGACGTTGTGAAGCCATGACGATTATAAATCATCTATTGGAAGATATAAAGGATACGCCTCAATTGACTCCCTTGAAAAATCTGTTAGTGAGTTATAAAAGGCGATTAGAGGACGATGGGACCTCTACTCCATTTATTTTGAGTCAAATGAATGTTGATATCTCACGTGTGTTGATTGATAATAAGTTGATTTTGTCAGAAAATCAAGCCGAGCAGATCAAAAAATTGAGAGAATTATCAGCTATTCGCTATGGTTACTGATGAAGTGTAGGGACAGGCCACCTTCTAAAAATTTCCAGTCAAATAAATTGCATTCGTTTTCTTAAGCAGGTATACTGGTATAGTCAGATGAAAAATTCTGAAAATTTAAGAATAGAAAAGAGAACAAATCTTATGGCAAAAGATATTCGTGTCTTACTTTACTACCTTTATACTCCAATTGAAAATGCAGAGCAATTTGCTGCAGACCACTTGGCTTTCTGTAAATCAATCGGCCTTAAAGGTCGTATCCTAGTCGCTGACGAGGGAATTAACGGAACAGTTTCAGGTGATTATGAAACAACTCAAAAATACATGGACTACGTTCACAGCCTCCCAGGCATGGAAGACCTCTGGTTCAAGATTGACGAAGAAAGTGAACAAGCCTTCAAGAAGATGTTCGTTCGCTACAAGAAAGAAATTGTTCACCTTGGTTTGGAAGACAACGACTTTGACAACGACATCAACCCACTTGAAACAACAGGTGCTTACTTGTCTCCAAAAGAATTCAAAGAAGCCCTTCTTGACGAAGATACCGTTGTCCTTGATACACGTAACGACTATGAGTACGACCTAGGACATTTCCGTGGAGCTATCCGCCCAGACATCCGGAACTTCCGTGAGTTACCACAATGGGTTCGTGATAACAAGGAAAAATTCATGGACAAGCGCGTCGTGGTTTACTGTACAGGTGGCGTTCGCTGTGAGAAATTCTCAGGTTGGATGGTCCGTGAAGGCTACAAAGATGTTGGCCAATTGCACGGAGGAATCGCAACTTACGGTAAAGACCCAGAAGTTCAAGGTGAGCTTTGGGATGGGAAAATGTACGTCTTTGACGAGCGTATCGCCGTAGATGTTAACCATGTCAACCCAACCATCGTAGGGAAAGACTGGTTTGATGGAACACCATGTGAACGTTATGTCAACTGTGGAAATCCATTCTGTAACCGTCGTATCTTGACATCAGAAGAAAATGAAGACAAGTACCTTCGTGGATGCTCACACGAGTGCCGTGTTCACCCACGCAACCGCTATGTTTCAGAAAATGAATTGACACAAGCTGAAGTTGTCGAGCGCCTATCCGCTATCGGTGAAAGCTTGGATCAAGTAGCTACTGTATAAGATTAAACAGTCCTTAGGGGCTGTTTTTCTATGCTTTTTACTCAAAAATCTAATACTCAATGAAAATCAAAGAGCAAACTAGGAAGCTAGCCGCAGGCTGTACTTGAGTACGGCAAGGCGAAGCTGACGCGGTTTGAAGAGATTTTCGAATAGTATAAAGTTTGTTTCTGTATCTTTCAGAAAAATAGGGTATACTATATGTAAACGATTTCAAAGGAGTCCAGTTATGACGAAAA
>CAUOWW010000006.1:0-48079 GCA_963508345.1 uncultured bacterium | reverse complement strand
TTTTATTTTATCACTATTTCCCATAAATTTCTCCTACCGATAACAATTTATTATCATTAGTATACCATAAATTCATCTTTAGTAGATTGATTTGTATAATGTTTTTTTTAGTTAAAATTAAATAGCAAACTATGATATTGATCAACGAGAGCCTAAAATACGATTTTTAAATCATATCTAATACTTTTGATTTAATTACAAACTTGAAACAATGGGGGATTAGTATAGGTTGAAGGAAATAAGTACAAATTTATTAGAAAATCAAGATTTCATAGAATTAGCACGAAAAATTTCAATTTTAGAACTATAGCCCCAAATGATTTTGAATCAGTCTTTTTAATTTTCTAAATGATATGATAGTATTATCAAGTAAAAAGAAATTTCCCTGATTGGAGATCATATCAAATCTTTACGAAAGACACATGACATGACACAACTAGAATTTGCACGAATTGGGGATATTTCACGTAATAGCCTTAGTTGTTACTATAGTGAAATGAACCAAAAATAGTACATAATGTGGTATAATCTTCTTATGGCATATTCAATAGATTTTCGTAAAAAAGTTCTCGGTCATTGTGAGCGAACAGGTAGTATAACAGAAGCATCACATGTTTTCCAAATCTCACGTAATACCATTAGTTAAAAGAGAAAATAGGAGAGCTAAACCATCAAGTAAAAGGAACAAAACCAAGAAAGGTTGATAGAGATAGACTTAAAAACTATCTTACTGATAATCCAGACGCTTATCTGACTGAAATAGCTGCTGAATTTAGCTGTCATCCAACTGCTATCCACTATGCTCTCAAAGCTATGGGCTACACTCGAAAAAAAAAGAACCACACCTACTATGAACAAGACCCAGAAAAAGTAGCTTTATTTCTTAAGAATTTTAATAGTTTAAAGCACTTAGCACCTGTTTATATTGATGAAACAGGATTCGATACTTATTTTTATCGAGAATATGGTCGCTCATTGAAAGGTCAGTTAATAAGAGGTAAAGTATCTGGAAGAAGATATCAGAGGATTTCTTTGGTTGCAGGGCTAACAAATGGTGAGTTAATCGCTCCAATGACTTACGAAGAGACAATGACGAGCGACTTTTTTGAAGCTTGGTTTCAGAAGTTTCTCTTACCAACATTAAATAAACCATCAGTTATTATTATGGATAATGCAAGATTCCATAGAATGGGTAAGCTAGAGCTCTTATGTGAAGAATTTGGACATAAACTTTTACTCCTTCCTCCCTACTCACCTGACTACAATCCTATTGAGAATACATGGGCTCATATCAAAAAGCACCTCAAAAAGGTATTACCAAGTTGTAATACTTTTTTCGAGGCTCTTTTGTCTTATTCTTGTTTCAATTGACTATAACAGTATCAACTAAGGATAGCGTTACCGTTGTTCCACTTCCAAAAGTGGAAAGCATAGATGACTGTATCGATAAAGCCAAGTCTCAACTTAAGACGGATAAATTAGAGAAACGGATAGAGGAGTTTAAGAAGAGGAGGAAGTAAGGCTAGCAGAATTTTATTGATAATATAAATGTTTCTATTCATATGAAATATGGTACAATAAAATTGTAATGGAGGTTTAGCAATGATAATTTCAACTCTTAAGAAACTGACGATAAAGTCGTTTGATAATTATGATATTCCCGATGATTTTTTTAAACGAAAAAATTTAGTATTTGGTCACAATGGTAGAGGAAAGAGTTCATTAGCCAGAGCGATTATTGATGAATATAGGTCTTTTCCAGAGACGTCTTCAGATGGATACCGTTTTTTTAATAGAGACTATGTACGGGATAAGCTCTTATTGACAGACTCAAACAATGAATTAAAGGGGGTAAAGGCTTTTTTTGGTGAAAAAGACACTGATATTCAAAATAAGATTATTAAACTAGAATCTGAAATCGTAGATACGATTCAGCTTAAAATGTCAATTAAGGAAGATAGTGATACTGTTAGACAGAAAATTAATGATATTCACGATTCTAAAAAAGGCAAAGCAAGGATATCTAAAAAGAACTCAAGTTTTACATTAAGACAAGTAATTTCTAGCTATGAAAACGATTTGGAAGATGCCAAAAAAGTCAATCCCAATCTTACTAACATAAAAGATTTTTCAGGGGATAGCGAGTCCCTTGAAAAGGAATTAGAAAGGGTTCAGAATATTGTTCTTCCTAATTTAGAAATTAAAGCTCTTTCATCAGAGGATTTGGAATTTTTGGATACTTGTTTATCAAAAAATTATAAGCTTGAAGATATTCCCAGCTTTAAAATTGTTAATTGGATAGAAGAGGGACTGAGTATACATCATCAAGATGAACATGAGTGTTTATTTTGTCATAGTCAGTTGAATATAGAGGAGATTAAATTAAGAGTAGAAAAATATAAACGAAATCAGGTTCAAAAAGATACTCAACGACTGTCTCTCATACTCGAAAAGTTAAAAAATAATTTATCTCTCTTTAATGAAGCAAAAAATAGCACAAATTCTTTACGAATATTGGAAGTCTCTGAGGAAGAAATACATAACTACTATACTATAGAGAGTGAACAGGGACTCATAGAAATTATTAATATTATTATTACAAAACTTTCTGATATGAATAATACTCATTCAGTAAATCTTGATAGTATAAAGAAATTTGAAAATCAGGTCAACAAACTAGATCTCAATTTAAAGAATCTTCGTAGTTCTAAATTAAATAGAATTAATAGTGACCTATCTAATATAGAAACATTAACTAAGGGGGCTATTTATTTAGCTATAAAAGATACTGATATTTTACAGAGCATTAATTCTATAGAAAATTCTGAAAAGGAGTTAATATCTATCGAACGATCCAATAATATTAAACGACTTGAAATTGAAAATTTAAATAAAAGTTTATCTGAGTATAGCGATTTTGCGGAGTTTTTGAATGAAGTATTGAAAGATTTAGGGATTCAATTCTCTTTACAATTACATGGTAAAAATTATTATCTTCAGCATAATTTTCACGATGTTGTTTTGTCAATAAATGATATTAGTGAGGGTGAAAAAAATCTATTAGCTTTGTTATTTTTTTATTTTGAGTTGTATTCTGATAAAGAACAATTACAAATAAAAGAAACAATTGAGTTAATTGTTGTTGATGACCCGATATCTAGTTTAGATGAATCGAATAGATTTTATGTACTAGAAATTATAAAAAGGATTTTTGAAGAAGACCAACCACAAGTTTTTATCTTTACTCATTCTTGGAATGATTTCAGTAGATTAGGCTACCGTTTGAATGATGAAAATGTTTATTCGTTATTTGAAGTGTACAAAAAAGAAACGAGCGAGGTTAGGAAAATTCATGAAAATTTACCTCCTTATAAACTACTATTCAAAGAAATTATAGAGGTAAGTAGAAAAAATTATTCAGAAGAGCTTACTGAAGCCGAAAGATATCATACTGCTAATAGCATGAGAAGAGTTTTTGAAGAATTTTTATATTTTAAAAAGCCAAATCTATTACCTCAACGTAGTAATCATTCAGCAATTGAAGAATTTTATATGAAAGCAACTGGTGAACCACTTAGTAATAACTATCGCAGGAAATTAGGTGAGTTACTAAGTTTTATAAATGTGCTTTCGCACACGCCTTATCGTTCAGATGCTGTGATTGCGAATGCAAAATTTTTGATGAATCTCATTCAGAAACTTGATAAAGTACATTATGATTCGATGATTTCTTAAAAAATATAATTAATAAAATGAAAGAAAAAGAAGGATAGGGAGTAAGTTATGAAATTACAAGAAGTAAGAAATATGTTAGGGAATGATTTTGAAGACATTATTTTTGAGTTTAAAAGAGAAGGAATTGTATTTGAGTCTCAATTCAGCTCTCTAGAATCGATGTTTTGCAAGAAGTACACATATCAATTAGTTGAATTATTGGAGAAAGAAACTCAATTAGAAGTATCCCATGGCTATGCAGTTCCATATTTCTACTTTTTCGATACTAATAGATTTGACCGTTCTGAGGCCACCAGAATTGCTAAAAAGTATCAAATAGATAAAGGAAATATGTAATAAAATAGTTTTTGGAACGGTTAATAAGATTTTCACATATATAAGAATGTTGATTTGTCAGCATTCTTTTTTATTTCAAATGTATTCTCGGAATTAGAACTTGGGGGTTATTAAACTCTTGATTTTTTCAATCAGCTATGTTATCCTTTTTGTTAGTTAATAAACTTACAAAAAGGAGAACAAATGTTTTCACCTATTAAATTAAAAGAAAGAAGAGAGAGTCAGGGATTATCACAATCTCAACTTGCATCTAGTTTGGGAATTAGTCGAGCCTCATACTTTAATTGGGAATTAGGTAAAACAAAACCTAATCAAAATAATCTAAGCAAATTGAGTGAGATTTTGAATGTAGATCCTCGATATTTTGAATCAGAGTATGAAATAGTTGAAACCTATCTTAAGCTAAGTGAGAAGAATCAAGAAGCGACACTTCATTATGCCACAGAATTGTTGAACAAACAGAATTCTAAGGTTGTAGATTTACCTGAAAGATTTGCTTATAAGGTCTATGAAAAATTATCAGCTGGTACAGGAACAGCTTATTTTGATGATGGTAATTACGATACAGTTTACTTCAATCATCAATTTGATTATGATTTTGCATCGTGGGTGTTTGGTAATTCAATGGAACCGACATATGAAAATGGTTCGGTAGCTCTTATTAAGCAAACAGGGTTTGATTATGACGGGGCTATTTATGCGATCGATTGGGATGGTCAAACCTATATCAAGAAAGTTTATCGTGAAGAAAATGGACTTCGTTTAGTTTCACTTAATCGGAACTATTCAGATAAGTTTGCGCCATATGATGAGAATCCTCGCATTATAGGGAAAATCGTTGGGAACTTTATGCCTTTAGAGGACTAAGTATGAGTTGGTTTGATTATAGTCTCGAACCTAAAAGTGACATTGCCTTTATTGATATGAAATCTTTTTACGCAAGTGTAGAATGTGTAGATAGAGGATTACACCCACTTAAGACTTCGCTTTGTGTTATGAGTCGTGCTGATAATTCTGCTGGTTTAATCCTTGCTTCCTCTCCTATGTTTAAAAAGGTCTTTGGAAAATCGAACGTTGGACGTTCCTATGATTTACCATTTGATGTAAAAACCAGGAAGTTCTCTTACTATAATGCTAAGAAGCAAGGTTTATCAACAACGATAGACTATGTACGTTATATTGAGGAATGGGCAAAATCAACTGTGATTGTTCCTCCGAGGATGGATACTTACATTGCTGTCAACATGGAGATTCAAAAAATCTTTCAAGATTTTGCAGCACCAGATGATATTTATCCCTATTCAATTGATGAAGGATTTATTGATTTAACAAGTTCATTAAATTATTTTGTACCAGATAAAAGTATTAGTAGGAAAGATAAATTAGATATTATTTCGGCTGCTATTCAAAAAAAGATTTGGAGAAAAACTGGAATCTATTCAACTGTAGGCATGTCTAATTCCAATCCCTTATTAGCTAAGTTAGCACTAGATAATGAAGCGAAAAAGACTCCGACAATGAGAGCCAATTGGTCCTATGAAGATGTTGAAAAGAAAGTATGGACTATTCCTAAAATGACAGATTTCTGGGGAATTGGAAATCGCATGGAGAAGAGATTACATAATTTAGGTATTTTTTCGATTAAAGAATTGGCACAGGCTAATCCTGACTTGATTAAAAAAGATCTTGGTATCATGGGTCTAGAGTTATGGTTCCATGCCAATGGGATTGATGAAAGTAATGTTCATAAACCTTATAAGCCAAAGTCAAAAGGGATAGGGAACTCTCAAGTTTTACCAAGAGATTATATTAAACAAAGAGATATTGAGATCATACTTCGTGAGATGGCAGAACAAGTTGCAGTTAGATTGAGAAGAGCTGGTAAAAAAGCAACAGTAGTTTCTATACATCTAGGCTACTCTAAAGTGGAACAAAAGCGTTCTATCAATACTCAAATGAAAATTGAACCAACCAATCAAACAGCACTACTGACAAACTACGTTTTAAAGTTATTTCACACTAAATATACTTCAGGAGCTATCAGGAATGTTGCGGTTAACTATTCTGGTTTAGTGGATGAATCCTTTGGATTGATTTCATTATTTGATGATATTGAAAAAATAGAAAAAGAAGAAAGGCTCCAGTCCGCAATCGATGCTATTCGAACAGAATTTGGTTTTACTTCACTATTGAAAGGAAATGCCCTGGATCAGGCTTCTAGAACAATTGCAAGAAGTAAACTCATTGGTGGTCATTCAGCTGGAGGATTAGATGGGCTAAAATGATGAATCGTTCTTATTTGCCGTTTTTATTTGCAAGAGAGTATCAAGATCGTGGGATGGCTAAGTGGATGGGATTCTTTTTGTCAGAACATTCAAGTTCTCTTTGGGAAGAAAAAAATAAAGAAGATGTCTCAATTACTTTATCAATGGAAGAGAAGGTTTTACTTGTTCGTCAACTTTATACGAATACATTCCCTGCAACGTTTATTTTTAAGCACTCAAATAGAAGAAAAGTAGTATCGGGTATTGTTAAAGAAATTGGGAAAGAGTTTATATCTATAAAATCAGACATTGGATTTCTTCGATTAGAATGGTTAGATATACTTGGTATCCAGATAGAAGGTGAGGAATTACATGAATCGTAAAGAATTATATGACGATAAATTGCAGCTAGATTATTTTTCTGATTCTTATTTACGGTTTGAATCAGATTTTTACAAGTACTCTGCTCTAGACATTCCATTAACATTTATCACTGATGACATTTTACGCACAATGGCTATGTCTCAAAAACATTATTTTAAACTTAACAAAAGCAAATCTTTAGACGGTCGTGACCATTATTTTGTTTTTTCTATCAAGATGAACAAAGACAGTAGTGGCATTAGACAGTATGAATATCAGAGACATTGTTTTAGTTTGTAAGAGTCCGATAGGGCTCTTTTTTCTGTGATAATTTTATCAAAAAGTATTTGTTATACTTTTTTTAATTTAGATTTATCTTGGGGGTTTGGGGGCGTGCCACCACATTTTCATATCGTTTGTTTTTTGAACAGTGAGGTTTGAAATGGCAGGCGATATGATTTTTGGAATATTGTGGACACAATATCTGAGCTCGCAAAGCCTTACAAAAACGTTGAAGATATTTTGAAAAATGTACTGACAGTGTCTGTAAGCTTACATTGTCAGTACAGGTATCAATGAAGGAGGAAAAGTCATATGAAAAGAGATATACGTAGTATTCGGAAACAATTTCGCTTAACAGAAACGGAAGAAAAACAAATACTAGATTTAATGAGAGAGAAAGGAGAGGATAATTTTTCTGATTTTCTCCGTAAAAGCTTACTATTGTCTGATGGACAACAACAGATGGAAAAATGGTTCAACCTTTGGAAAAAACAAAAGTTGGAACAAATTAGCCGTGATGTTTATGAAATATTAATAATTGCTAAAATAAATCATCAGGTTACTCAAGAACATGTTTCTATTTTGTTAACTTGTATTCAGGAATTGATTAAAGAAGTAGAAAAAACAAGTCTTCTTAGTGAAAATTTTCGTAACAAATACATGAGGTAGTAGAGTGGAGCACCGATATAGAACAAATTTAAAAAAAGTCTTTTTATCTGACCTAGAATTAGTCAAATTGAATGAAAATATCTCAAAAAGCAACTGCTTATCATTCTCAGAATATGCTAGACGAACTCTACTAGATCCTGGTATGAATTTTATCACCATTGATACAAATAGTTATCAAGATTTGATTTTTGAATTAAAACGAATCGGAAATAATATTAATCAAATAGCCAGAAGCATAAATTATTCGAATTTAATAACGGAAGTTGAATTAAATGAGTTGAGAAAAGGTATAGAAGAGTTAATAGTAGAAGTGGAGAAAGATTTTCTTATTCAATCTGAAAAATTGAGGAAATTTTATGGTCATCACTAAACACTTTGCGATTCATGGAAAAAATTATCGTAGCAAACTAATCAAATATATTTTGAATCCAAGTAAAACAAAAAATCTAACACTAGTTTCAGATTTTGGTATGAGAAATTATTTAGATTTTCCTAGTTATAAAGAACTAGTGAGGATGTACAATGATAATTTTTTAAGTAATGATACTCTTTATGAATTTCGTCATGATAGGCAAGAAGTAAATCAACGAAAAATTCATTCTCATCACATCATTCAGTCCTTTTCTCCAGATGACCATCTTACTCCCGAACAAATCAATCGGATTGGTTATGAGACAGTTAAAGAGTTGACAGGAGGTAGATTTCGTTTCATTGTAGCAACTCATGTCGATAAAGATCATATCCACAATCACATCATTCTAAATTCAATTGATCAGAATTCTGATAAAAAGTTTCTATGGGATTATAAAGCAGAACGTAATCTAAGAATGGTTTCAGATCGTCTTTCAAAAATTGTAGGCGCAAAAATTATAGAAAATCGTTATTCTCATCATCAGTATGAAGTTTATCGAAAAACAAATTACAAATACGAAATAAAACAACGAGTATATTTTCTAATCGAGAACTCGAAAAATTTTGAAGATCTTAAGAAAAAAGCTAGAGCTTTAAATTTAAAAATTGATTTTAGACACAAGCATGCCACCTTTTTTATGACGGATTCAACTATGAAACAGGTGGTGCGTGATAATAAATTGAATAGAAAACAACCTTATAATGAAACTTACTTTAAGAAAAAGTTTGTTCAAAGGGAAATCATAAATATCTTAGAATTTCTACTTCAAAAAATGAAGAATATAAATGAATTGATTCAACAAGCAGAATTGTTTGGTTTAAAAATAATTCCTAAAGAAAAACATGTTCTATTTGAATTTGATGGGATTAAGCTTTCAGAGCAGGAATTGGTAAAAACGAATCAGTATAATGTTAGTTATTTTCAAGACTATTTTAATAACAAAAATAAAACTGTTGTCTTAGATAATAAAAATTTAGTTGAACTTTACAATGAAGAAAAGCTAATTAAAGAAAAAAAGTTGCCGACAGAAGATGTGGTATGGAAATCATATCAAGATTTCAAGAGAAATAGGGATGCTGTTCATGAGTTTGAAGTAGAGTTGAATCTTAATCAAGTTGAAGAAGTAGTAGAAGATGGAATTTACATTAAGGTACAGTTTGGTATCCGACAAGAAGGACTTATTTTTGTACCAAATATTCAAATCAATATGGAAGAAGAAAAAGTTAAAGTATTTCTGAGAGAAACTAGTTCTTACTATGTATATCATAAAGATTCAGCAGAAAAAAATCGCTTTATGAAAGGTAAAACTTTGATTAGGCAATTTAATCTTCAGTATGAACCGCAGTATATGTATAGAAGAATTCCTCTTAGCAAAATTAAAGAAAAAATAGAACAATTAGATTTTCTTATATCTTCAGAAAATAGTCCGAATACTTTTGAAGACATAACAAAAGATTTTATTGACCGAATATCATATCTAGAGAATATGATTCAACAAGTCCAAGATAAAATTGATAATTTGTCTAGTTTAGAGGAAATATTGTTGAATGATATGGAAAATGGTTCAGGAAATTTAGAAGATAATATTAATGTCAAAATATCAGTGGACACAATAGAGAAAGATTTGTTCATTTATAAAGGAAGGCTTGAAAAACTGAAGGAACAACATAGGGAAGCTATAAATTTATTTGAGATGTTTAATCGTACGATAAAGAACTACCAGAAAACAAAAAATACGAAATCTATCAAGGAAAATGAGATACATATAGAGTAAACAATTTCCTAAAAAGTATGTATATAAGACTTTCGTGTGCCAATTTGTCACATTTCATAAAATAAGAAAGTAACTATACTATACTATACTTATTTTAGGAGACATTATATGTTGAAAAGGATTAGAGATTTACGTGAGGATACTGATTTGACACAAGAATATGTTGCAAAAACAATCTTAAATTGTACAAGATCAGCTTATTCTAAAATGGAAGCTGGTAGCAGGTTAATCTCTATAAATGACCTTATCAAACTTGCAGATTTTTATAAGGTAAGTTTAGACTACCTTGTAGGTCGAGTGGATAATAAAGAAGACCATTACTCCAAAAAGTAGTAGGTTAAGGAAGCACATTGACAATTGAATAGTCCAAAATGGTACTTTCCTCATTTGTGGAGCAAATTTGAATGGCTCGCCATGATAAGAGCGATTTTAAAACCATCAATAAAATAGAGCGATACTTTATATGCCATGATACAAATGATATACAATGATACTTCTGACCGTTCAGGCTGCCACCGTAAAAGAGCAGCAAGTGTAATTCTTATGATGACTTCATCAGTCATGCCATGGAGGTAAAAATATTTTTTAGGAAGGATGATGTCATGAATATAAAATATATATCTGTCGAAAATTCCATTGCAGAATGGGCCGATAAAAAAGGAATTCTAAAAAGATGGGATGGTTTAAATCAATATACATTGAACAGATGGATTAAAGAAATGCGAGAAAACAGAACATTTTCCATGTATGTAATTAACCCAACCCATAAACTTGTTTTCATTAATCTAGAAGGATTTGAAAGTTTCTTAAGATGGAAGCAAAAGCGGACAAAATAAGGAAGTCATGGTATAATATAGGGTAGTTATTTATTCTATACAACAATGATTTATTTCTTTTTAAGAGTTAAGAGGAATTAAATTATGTATTATGTAACTAAAACAAATTCAAAAGGGCAACCCTTATATCAAGTGGTTGAAAAGTACAAAGATCCACTAACAGGAAAGTGGAAATCAGTAACTGTAAGTTATACTAAGAATACTAGTAGGGCGAGGAAACAAGCTGAAAGAGAGGTTCTTGATAAAATAGATAGACTAACTACTTCATTTGAAAGTCAGTTTAGCCCTGAACTGATTACAACATTTGGAGAGTTAAAAGAAAATTGGTTTCAGACTTGGTGTGTCTCTGTTAAACCACAAACAATTCAGAGAGAACTACTGGTTATGAAGCGTCTTGGGAAAATTATAGGAGATGATTTTTTGTTAGACAGGATTACTCCACTTCTGATGAAAAATAGTCTCAATAAATATTTAGAAATGTATGATGCATCGCCTTCAACAATGACTCATATAAAAAGTACTTGTAATAAGATTTTTAATCATGGTGTGTTATATAATGTCATTAAGTTTTCTCCAATGACTGCGGTAAAACTAGATATCTCACTAGAGAAAAGGCGTAAAGCAAAAGAAAGACATGATTCTAAATTTCTAGAAATCCATGAATTACATGCATTTTTTGATGTGTTACGCCAATGCAGAAATGCAAACTATTATGATCTTGCTATAGTATTGTTGCTTACAGGTATTCGAATTAGTGAAGCAGCATTTTTACCATCAGATATTGATTTTGAAAAAGGAATCTTGCATATTGATAAAGCACTTCAATATCATTGTTTAAAAGTTAAACAATTTCATTTTGATACAACTAAAACACTCAATTCAATTAGAGAAGTAGCTTTGCCTGAAGCTGCAAGCGAAGCTATTAAAAGGACAATACAGAGAAATAAAGAGTTTGATGCTTATATGAAGAAACATCCCTGTCCTGCTTTTACACATTCTGAAAGTGTATTTAGAACAGAATACGGCTCTCCAATAACATCAAGCACTTTTCGTCAAATTTTGAAACGAATAGAAGGAAAATTATTGACAAATTGTTTAAGTGACTATGGTTTTAAGTGGGTAAAACATGTTACTCCCCATTCGTTTAGGCATATGCATATTAGTTACCTTCAAAGTAATGAGATGCACATAGCAGTGAAAGATATTATGACTAGAGTAGGACACGCTAACTTTGAGACAACAATGGGCTATACACATAATATAAATCGTTCACAAGAAAATACTGTAAAAGCCTTAAATCAATTTGTAGAAAATCACAATTTCCATTTTGAAGAATTGAAAAGTTATACCTGTAAATATTCCAGAATGATTGAAAAATTCATTGAAACTAGTGATAATAGCAATAAAGTAGAATTAAGTGTTGATGAGTTCAAAGACCTGTTACACCTTAGTCCACGTTACTCACCTAAAAATATTGTTTCAAATTTACTATTAAAAATCAAAAAAGATATTGTCAAATACCACCCACAGTTTGATATAAAGATTGTGAAATCAAGTGAGAATCAAATCAGAGGTTTTTCCATTGCATGGTAGTTTTGGTGTTCGCTTGGTGTTTAGACAATAGTAAAATAAAATAGGGGCTCTAAACCCTTGCTACGAAAGGAAAAAAACTCAATGGCTACTATTCAATGGTTTCCTGGTCACATGTCTAAGGCTCGTCGACAAGTGCAGGAAAATTTAAAATTTGTTGATTTTGTGACGATTTTGGTGGATGCACGCTTACCTTTATCTAGTCAAAATCCTATGTTAACCAAGATTGTTGGTGACAAACCAAAACTTTTGATTTTAAACAAGGCAGACTTGGCCGATCCAGCAATGACCAAAGAATGGCGTCAGTATTTTGAATCACAAGGAATCCAGACGCTAGCTATCAACTCCAAAGAGCAAGTAACTGTAAAAGTTGTAACCGATGCTGCTAAGAAACTCATGGCTGATAAGATTGCTCGCCAAAAAGAACGTGGTATCAAGATTGAAACCTTGCGTACCATGATTATTGGGATTCCAAACGCTGGTAAATCAACTCTCATGAATCGTTTGGCTGGTAAGAAAATCGCAGTTGTTGGCAATAAACCAGGTGTTACCAAGGGACAACAATGGCTTAAAACCAATAAAGACCTGGAAATCTTGGATACACCAGGGATTCTCTGGCCTAAGTTTGAGGATGAAACTGTTGCGCTTAAGTTGGCCTTGACTGGAGCTATTAAAGACCAGTTGCTTCCTATGGATGAGGTAACTATTTTTGGCCTCAATTATTTCAAAGAACATTATCCAGAAAAGTTGGCCGAACGCTTCAAACAAATGAAAATTGAAGAAGATGCGCCTGTTATTATTATGGACATGACCCGTGCCCTCGGTTTCCGTGATGACTATGACCGATTCTACAGTCTCTTCGTGAAGGAAGTCCGCGATGGCAAACTTGGTAACTATACCTTAGATACATTGGAAGACCTCGATGGCGACGATTAAAGAAATCAAAGAACTCCTTGCTACGGTCAAGGAGTTAGAAAGCCCTGTTTTTTTAGATCTTGAAAAGGACAATCGCTCTGGAGTTCAAAAGGAAATCAGCAAGCGTAAAAAAGCCATTCAGGCAGAATTGGATGAGGATCTTCGTTTGGAATTCATGCTTTCCTACGAAAAAGAACTTTATAAGCAAGGTTTGACCTTAATTGCTGGTGTTGATGAGGTTGGACGTGGTCCTCTGGCTGGGCCAGTAGTCGCTGCAGCAGTTATCTTGCCTAAAAATTGTAAGATTAGAGGTCTCAACGACAGCAAGAAAATTCCTAAAAAGAAACATCTGGAGATTTTCCAAGCAGTTCAAGACCAAGCCTTGTCAATTGGCATTGGTATCATGGATAATCAGGTCATCGACCAAGTCAATATCTATGAAGCAACCAAACTGGCCATGCAGGAAGCAATCTCTCAGCTCAGTCCTCAACCTCAACACCTTTTGATAGATGCTATGAAACTGGATTTACCAATTTCACAAACCTCCATCATCAAAGGTGATGCTAATTCCCTCTCGATCGCAGCAGCTTCTATAGTAGCTAAGGTGACACGTGATGAATTGATGAAGGAATACGATCAGCAGTTTCCTGGCTATGATTTTACTGCTAATGCAGGGTATGGAACTGCTAAACACCTAGAAGTCCTCACAAAACTAGGAGTTACCCCAATTCACCGAACCAGCTTTGAACCCGTTAAATCACTGGTTTTAGGAGAAAAAGAAAGTTAAGTTAGAAGGAATGATTATGGAGGAACAGTCAGAAACACTCAGTTCCAAGAAAGAATTTGCCTTTGCCTCAAGCACCATATTATCCCAAGTTGGACGAGGAATCATTGTCGGTCTTGTAGTCGGAATCATCGTTGGATCCTTTCGTTTCTTAATCGAAAAAGGCTTCCACCTGATACAAGGACTTTATCAAGATCAAGCGCACCTAGTTCGCAATCTTTTTCTACTGGTTTTGTTTTATGTACTCATCTGTTGGCTCAGTGCTAAACTAACACGGTCAGAAAAAGATATCAAAGGCTCAGGAATTCCTCAAGTCGAAGCCGAATTAAAGGGATTAATGAGTCTCAACTGGTGGAGTGTTCTTTGGAAAAAGTATCTTCTTGGTACAGTAGCAATTGCTAGCGGATTGATGTTAGGTCGTGAAGGTCCCAGTATTCAATTAGGAGCAGTTGGTGGAAAAGGAATTGCAAAATGGCTCAAATCAAGCCCTGTAGAAGAGCGCTCTTTAATCGCTAGTGGAGCTGCTGCAGGTCTAGCTGCTGCCTTTAATGCTCCCATTGCGGGACTCCTATTTGTAGTAGAAGAAGTCTACCATCATTTTTCACGATTTTTCTGGGTTTCTACCTTGGCTGCTAGTCTCGTAGCAAACTTTGTTTCTCTGCTCATATTTGGCCTAACACCCGTACTGGATATGCCAGACAACATCCCACTCATGACCCTGGATCAGTATTGGATTTACTTGGTTATGGGGATTTTTCTAGGACTTTCCGGTTTTCTCTATGAGAAAGCTGTATTAAACGTTGGAAGAGTTTATGATTGGCTTGGTCAAAAAATTCGTTTGGATAGAGCTTATTATCCAATTCTAGCCTTCATTCTCATCATACCAGTCGGAATTTTCTTACCACAAATCCTTGGTGGTGGAAATCAGGTTGTCCTTTCCCTAACTGAGCAAAATTTTAGTTTCCAAGTTCTATTGGCTTATTTTTTGATCCGCTTTGTTTGGAGCATGATTAGTTATGGAAGTGGCCTTCCAGGAGGAATTTTCCTACCAATTTTAGCGCTTGGTTCCTTACTAGGTGCCCTAGTTGGTCTTATTTGTGTCAATCTTGGTCTTGTCAGTCAAGAACAGTTTCCTATATTTGTCATTCTAGGAATGAGTGGCTATTTTGGAGCGATATCTAAAGCTCCCTTAACTGCTATGATACTTGTAACTGAGATGGTAGGAGATATTCGCAACCTCATGCCACTTGGATTAGTAACCTTGGTCGCCTACATCATTATGGATTTACTCAAGGGTACTCCAGTCTATGAGGCCATGCTTGAAAAAATGCTGCCAGAAGAAGCCACAGATGAAGGAGAAGTCACTCTCATTGAAATCCCTGTTTCAGATAAAATAGCAGGAAAACAAGTACACGAACTCAACTTACCACATAATATCCTCATCACAACTCAAGTCCATAATGGCAAGAGCCAAACAGTTAACGGCTCAACCAGAATGTATCTCGGTGATATGATTCATCTGGTGATTCCAAAAAGTGAAATTGGGAAAGTCAAAGATTTGTTATTGTAGATCAAAAATATTCTTGATACTTTTATTATGTAATAAATGTATCAAGAATATTTTGTTGATTTTGATAAGGGAGGACATACATCATAATGAAAATACTAGATGTTCTATATAAGTTTTATGGTGATTTTGAATTCATTAAAGAAAAGTGGAATGAAAAATACGAAGGTATTCTTATCAAAATAAAGGATGAGCAAGGATATAAAAGATGCCGCTTAGCAAAAAGAACACCGAAAAAAGAAGGATATTTTACAGTTTTTTGGAAAAAAGACAAAAATAACATGAATATTCCTTATACCAATGAAGATTTGGGAACTGAACTTGTTATCGTTGTCATCGATAATGATAAAAAGGGGCTATTTATTATTCCAAACGAAGTTGCTATTCGTAAGAAAATTCTCTCGACAAAAAACAGCAAAGGAAAAATGTCCATGCGATTTTATCCGCCTTGGTGCGCAAATTTAAATACAACGGCTCTAGCAACACAAAAATGGCAATTGAAATTTTTTAGAGAAATTGAATTATAAGAATGACTTTGAAAAATTTCTAGTAGATTCATATCAAACACAAAGACTTGGTTCTTATGAAAAAGAACCAAGTCTTTGTGTTAGTTTCTCAGGAATAAAGTACATTATAGACAATTTTTGTCGAAAAAATTTTTTAGTTATAACATGTTATGAAATCATTTTTGGTTATTTTAGTTATTCTATTAAAAATCCCTATAACATCTTTCCGAAAAACTATAATTTTCTTGAAAAATATATAAGTCTATGCTATACTACTAGTAGACTTATTTATGGAGAAAATACATGAAACGTGAGATTTTACTGGAACGAATCGACAAACTAAAACAAATCATGCCCTGGTATGTTCTGGAATACTACCAATCTAAGCTTGCTGTTCCTTACAGTTTTACAACCTTGTACGAATACCTCAAGGAATACGATCGATTTTTCAGCTGGGTTTTAGAGTCTGGCATCTCAAACGCCGATAAAATATCTGATATTCCTTTATCTGTCTTGGAAAATATGTCTAAGAAAGACATGGAATCCTTTATCCTTTACCTACGTGAACGTCCTTTGCTGAATGCTAATACAACCAAACAAGGAGTTTCTCAGACAACCATCAATCGGACTTTGTCAGCACTTTCTAGTCTTTACAAGTATCTGTCCGAGGAGGTTGAAAACGACCAGGGCGAACCTTATTTCTATCGTAATGTAATGAAAAAAGTTTCAACCAAGAAAAAGAAAGAAACGCTTGCTGCCAGAGCTGAAAACATCAAGCAAAAACTCTTTTTAGGTGATGAAACAGAAGGTTTTCTAACTTATATTGACCAAGAGTATCCACAAGAGCTTTCAAATCGCGCTCTCTCATCATTCAACAAAAATAAAGAACGTGATTTGGCCATTATTGCCCTTCTCTTGGCGTCTGGTGTTCGCTTATCTGAAGCTGTTAATCTGGATTTAAGAGATCTCAATCTAAAAATGATGGTTATCGATGTCACACGTAAGGGTGGAAAACGTGACTCAGTCAATGTCGCTGCTTTTGCTAAGCCTTATTTAGAGAATTATCTGGCCATTCGAAGTCAACGCTATAAGACGGAAAAAACAGATACAGCCCTTTTTTTGACTCTCTACAGAGGTGTTCCTAATCGTATCGATGCTTCTAGCGTTGAAAAAATGGTTGCTAAGTATTCTGAGGACTTCAAAGTGCGTGTAACTCCCCACAAACTGCGCCATACCCTAGCAACTAGGCTCTATGATGCCACTAAATCGCAAGTTTTGGTCAGCCATCAGCTAGGACATGCCAGTACACAAGTCACTGACCTCTATACCCATATCGTTAATGATGAACAAAAGAATGCTCTAGATAGTTTATAATTTTACGTATTTTAAATTATGTAAATACATATCAAAAAAAGAAGCTGGTTCTACAACCAACTTCTTTTTGATTTATCCAACTACTGCTTCAGCGATTTCTTCACGGCTGATACCAGCAAAATAGCGTGTGATGTCAATAGTTTCTAGGGCTTTAAGGACATCTTCGCGTTCATATTTCACTCCACGAAGGACATCTTCTACAACTGCAACGTCTTCGATACCAAAGAAGTCACCATAAATCTTGATATCTTGGATTTTTGATTCAATGACGTTGGCAAAAACTTCAACCTTACCAC
Organism: uncultured bacterium; assembly: GCA_963508345.1. Lineage (GTDB taxonomy): Bacteria > Bacillota > Bacilli > Lactobacillales > Streptococcaceae > Streptococcus. The sequence goes on along the minus strand of CAUOWW010000006.1, from coordinate 30,376 downwards.
TAGTGAATTTTGTTCCACGACGGACGTTAAATTCAGGTGATTTACCGTAGTTCCAGTCCCAAGTACCAAACTTGGTATCCTTGATACGGTTAATTTCAGCTAATTCTTCCTCAGAAAAAACGTATTCTGTCATCTCTGGGTACTCTTTTTTCATATATTCCAAGAGTAAATCACGGAATTCTTCAACTGTGATTTTTTCTGGTAATTCATTGATAATATTGGTTACACGGGCACGGACAGATTTCACACCTTTTGACTCAAATTTATCTTTTGAAACCTTAAGGGCATTTGCTAGGACTGACAAATCAACGTCAAAGAGCAAGCAACCGTGGTGCATGATACGACCGTTGATATAGGCTTGGGCATTGCCACAGAATTTCTTTCCATCAATCTCAAGGTCATTACGGCCTGTAAATTCAGCTTTAACACCAAGTTGAGCCAAAGTATTGATAACTGGAGTTGAGAAGCTCTTGAAGTCAAAAGCTTTGTTTTCATCTTCTTTTGAAATGATCGTGTAGTTGAGGTTATTTAAATCGTGGTAAACAGCTCCACCACCACTGATACGGCGAACCACCTCAATACCATTTTCGCGAACATAATCACGGTTGATTTCTTCGATGGTATTCTGGTGACGACCAACAATGATAGATGGCTTGTTAATCCAAAGAAGGAAGATTTGATCCTCATCCAAAAGATGTTTAAAGGCATATTCTTCCAAGGCGATATTAAAAGCAGTGTCGTTTGAATGATTAATAATGTATTTCATGAGATACCTTCTTATACGATAGAGACTGGAATAACCTTCCAGTCTAATCTATCTTTCTTTTATTTTTTCTTAGGTGAGTGGATGGCCATTCCTAAAACATCTGCAAATGCTTCGTACATCACTTCAGAGTAGGTTGGATGTCCGTGGATAGTCTTCAGCATTTCTTCAACAGTGATTTCCATTTCGATAATGCTTGATGCTTCGTTGATTAATTCTGCAGCTGCAGGACCAATGATGTGAACACCAAGGATTTCTCCGTATTTCTTATCTGCAATGACTTTTACGAAACCTTGAGCAGCATCAGAAGCAATGGCACGACCGTTAGCAGCAAAGTTGAATTTACCGATTTGGACATCATATTTCTCACGGGCTTGTTCTTCAGTCAAACCAACTGCTGCTACTTCTGGAAGTGTGTAGATAGCTGCAGGAGTCAAATTCAACTTGGCAACAGCATGATTTCCTTTAAGAGCATTTTCGGCGGCAACTTCCCCCATACGGAAGGCGGCGTGCGCTAACATCTTAGTACCGTTGATGTCACCTGGTGCGTAAATACCTGGAACAGAAGTTTCCATGTATTCGTTGACCTTGATGCGGCCACGATCCAATTCAAACTCAACCTCTCCAATACCTTCAAGATCTGGCACACGACCGATTGAAAGAAGGGCTTTGTTTGCGATGATATCATCTTTTCCTTCAACTTTGATACGGAGTTTGCCATCTTCTTCAATGATTTCTTGCAGTTTAGTACCAGTCAAGATGGTCATTCCTTTACGCTCAAGGATCAAGCGAAGGTTCTTAGACACTTCTGCATCCATAGCTGGCACGATACGGTCCATCATTTCAATAACAGTTACTTTTGAACCAAATGTCATGAAGGCTTGTCCAAGTTCGATACCGACAACACCACCACCGATGATAATAAGACTTTCTGGCACTTCATTCATTTCAAGAATATCGTCACTGGTCATGACAAGTGGAGATTCCATACCAGGGACGTTGATCTTGCTGACTTTTGAACCACCAGCAAGGATGATTTTCTTAGTTTCAAGCAATTCAGAACCATTTACCAAGACATTCTTGTCTTTAGTAATGGTACCAATACCTTTATGTACAGTAACTCCGTAGCTACGAAGAAGACCTGCAACTCCGCCAACCAAAGTATTGACAACCTTAGACTTAGTTTCAAGGAGTTTGTCCATATCTACAGTGAAGTTTGGATTTTCGATTACGATACCACGGTTTGCAGCATGACCGATGTTTTCGATAATTTCAGCGTTGTGAAGATAGGTCTTGGTTGGAATACAGCCACGGTTCAAGCACGTTCCTCCGAGTTCAGATTTCTCAACAAGGGCAACCTTACCGCCGAGTTGGGCAGCTTTAATGGCTGCCACATAACCAGCAGGACCTCCACCAATCACAACGATATCAAAAGCATCATCGCTCTTAGCATCGTCGTTTGAGGCACTAACTGCAGGTGCTGGGCTAGCTTCTGGAGTTGCTGAGCCAGCTGTTGGGATGTTTTCCCCTTCTTCACCAAGGTAACCTATGACTTCCGTTACAGGGACTGTTTCGCCATCTCCTTTTAGGATAGCAATCAAGTACCCATCTTCTTCGGCTTCCAATTCCATACTGACTTTGTCAGTCATGATTTCCAAAAGGATTTCTCCTTCTTTTACAAATTCTCCGACTTTTTTATTCCATTGGACGATTTGTCCTTCTGTCATATCCACGCCGGCTTTTGGCATAATTACTTCTAAGGCCATGTCTTACTTCCTTCTAAATCTCTAAAATAACAATAGCTGACTTAAACCAACATTGAGATCGGATTCTCAATCAAGGCTTTCAAGTCTTTCATAAACTTAGCACCAGCCATACCATCTACGACACGGTGGTCAATTGTTAAACCAAGACTCATGATTGGGCGAATGACAATCTCACCATTGACGACAACTGGCTTCTCGATTGTCGAACTGACACCAAGGATAGCTGAGTTTGGCTGGTTGATAATCGGACCAAAGGACTGAACGCCAAACATTCCCAAGTTACTGATTGTGAATGTTGAATTTTGAAGTTCACTTGGAGCCAATTTGCCATCCAAGGTACGGCCAATAACATCCTTAAAGGCTACAACCAGTTCTGAAAGACTCATCTTCTCAGCATTATAAACAACAGGTGTCATTAATCCATTATCCATCCCAACTGCCATGGCAAGATTGACATAGTTGTGAGTGATAATGGTCTTGCCATCTTCTGTCAATGAAGCGTTGATGTATGGGTGTTTCATCAAGGTTTTCACAACAGCAAGTGAAAGAAGGTCTGTTACAGTAGTCTTCTTCCCAGTTACTTCCATGATTGGCTCAAGAACCTTCTTACGAAGAGCCAACATTTCAGTCATATCAACTTCATAGTTGAGAGTAAAGGTTGGCGCAGTCAAGTAAGATTCAACCATGCGTTGGGCAATAACCTTACGCATTGGTGTCATTGGAATACGCTCGATTTCACCGTATGGTGTTACGTTATTAGGGACTTCTTCCACTTTTTCAATCTGAGCAGGAGACTTGATAGTGTCGTTTTCAATATTTTCAGGAAGCAAGGCCAAAACATCCTTCTTCATAATTTTACCACGATGACCAGTTCCTTGGATTTCCTGCCAAGCAATATTATGTTCGAGGGCAATTCGTTTTGCAAGTGGCGAAATGCGAACCACGTTTGTGTCTTTATAAGTTTCCACGTCTTCTTTGTGGACACGACCGTTTGCACCTGAGCCAGAAACGTCGTAGAGGTTGATCCCTAAATCATCCGCTAACTTTCTAGCTGCAGGAGTCGCTCTTAGCTTGTCATCAGCCATGACCTCTCCAATTCTATACTAAGATATTAAGGACGAAGAGGGCAATGAAAAAATAGGAGATTGACGATGTGTTCGATGAACACAAGGAAATCTATCTTTTTTTCGCAGACCTCCGTCCGAATTCAATTAAATGATACTAAGGGCGTTAAAAGCGACTGAAAAATAGGAAATCGACGATGGTTTCGATGAAGCCAAGGAGATTTATCTTTTTTCCGAGCTTTTAGCCCGTGTTCAACTCTACAAGCAACTTGGACACAGAACGTGTCTCAAGTTACTACGGTTGCCGCTATCAGGCGGTCAACCTAGTAGACTTACTAAGTCGTTCGTCGAATAACATCGATTCGACTCACTCATGTCGCAACTCTTTAAATCACTTGGATACAAAACGTATCTCAAGTTGCTACGGTTGCCGCTATTAGGCGGTCAACCTAGTAGACTTACTAATTCATTCGTCGAATATTATCGATTCGACTCACTCATGTCGCAACTCTTCAAATCACTTGGATACAAAACGTATCTCAAATTACTACGGTTGCCGCTATCAGGCGGTCAACCTAGTAGACTTACTAAGTCGTTCGTCGAATAACATCGATTCGACTCACTCATGTCGCAACTCTTTAAATCACTTGGATACAAAACGTATCTCAAGTTGCTACGGTTGCCGCTATTAGGCGGTCAACCTAGTAGACTTACTAATTCATTCGTCGAATATTATCGATTCGACTCACTCATGTCGCAACTCTTCAAATCACTTGGATACAACAGGTATCTCAAGTTACTACGGTTGCTGCTATCAAGCGGTCATCCTTTTAGACTTATTAAATCCTTCGTCGGTTATTATCAAACCAACTCTTCTTATGACAGACAACAAGTGTTTTACATAACTTATCTTATGTAATTCTATTCTTTGTTATATGTTTTACGGATGGCATCTTTGATGCTTTCAACTGTTGGAATCATTGCATTTTCCAGGTTTTGTGCGTAAGGCATTGGTACATCTTCTCCTGCACAACGACGGATCGGTGCATCTAGATAGTCAAATGCTTCTGATTCTGAAATAGTAGCTGAAATTTCACCGATATAGCCGCTTGTTTTATGGGCATCGTTGACCAGAACAACCTTACCAGTCTTCTTCACTGAGTTAATGATGATGTCCTTATCAAGCGGAACAAGAGTACGTGGGTCAACAATTTCAACAGAAATTCCTTCTTCTGCTAATTCTTCAGCAGCTTGAACCACACGACGGAGCATTTTCCCATAAGTAACAACTGTTACATCCGTTCCTTCGCGTTTGATTTCGCCGACTCCAAGTGGAATCGTGTAGTCTGGATCAACTGGTACTTCCCCTTTTTGGTTAAATTCCGACTTGTACTCAAGAATAATAACAGGGTTGTTATCGCGGATAGAAGACTTGAGCAGTCCTTTCATGTCAGCAGGTGTACCTGGAGCCACAACCTTAAGTCCAGGAATGTGAGTAAACCAAGATTCCAAGGATTGGGAGTGCTGGGCTGCAGAACCAACTCCATTACCAGCAGCGCATCGAACAGTCATTGGAACCTGACCTTTACCACCAAACATGTAACGTGTTTTAGCGGCTTGGTTGACGATATTGTCCATGGCAATGACCGAGAAGTCCATAAAGGTCATATCGACAATTGGACGAAGTCCTGTCATGGCTGCTCCTGCTGCTGCTCCTGAAATGGCAGCTTCAGAAATCGGACAGTCACGGATACGTTCCGGACCAAATTCTTCAAGCATTCCAACAGAAGTACCGAAGTCTCCTCCAAAGACACCGACATCTTCTCCCATCAAGAACACATTTTCATCGCGACGCATTTCCTCAGACATAGCAAGGATAATGGTGTCACGGAAGGACATTGTTTTTGTTTCCATTTTATCTCTTTCTCCTTAGTCTGCGTAAATATCTTCAAATGCTGATTCAAGCGGTGGGAATGGACTTTCCTCTGCAAATTTAACAGAAGCTTCTACTGCTTCCTTAACTTGTTCTTGGATTTCTTCCAATTCTTCGGCACTTGCAATAGTATTTTCAATGAGGTACTTGCGAAGGTTTTCGATTGGGTCTTTTTGTTTCCACAATTCCACTTCTTCACGCGTACGATATTTACCAGGGTCAGATGATGAGTGACCAAGCCAGCGATAAGTAACACTTTCAATCAATACAGGCCCATTACCACCACGAACATGGTCTACAGCTTTCTTAAAACCTTCATAGACGTCGATGACATTGTTACCGTCTTCGATGAACATTCCAGGAATTCCATATGCGGCGCTACGTTGATGGATATGTTCTACATTGGTCATTTTCTTGATATCCGCAGAGATACCGTAACCGTTGTTAATGCAATAGAAAATGACTGGCAGGTTCCAGATAGAAGCCATGTTCACTGCTTCGTGGAAGACACCTTCGTTGGTCGCACCATCTCCAAAGAAGCAGACAACGATTTTTCCAGTATGTTGCATTTGCTGACTGAGGGCTGCACCAACAGCGATTCCCATACCACCACCTACGATACCATTGGCACCGAGGTTACCAGCATCAAGGTCAGCGATATGCATAGAACCACCTTTACCTTTACAGGTCCCAGTGTATTTACCAAGGATTTCAGCCATCATTCCGTTGAGATCAATTCCTTTGGCAATAGCTTGTCCGTGACCACGGTGGTTTGAGGTAATTAGATCATCTGGATTGAGAGCCAACATAGCACCCACGTTAGCTGCCTCTTCTCCAACAGAAAAGTGCGTCATTCCTGGCACTTTCCCTTTCTTTACTAATTGCGCAATTTTTAAGTCCATACGACGGATTTCTTCCATCTTACGGAACATTTCTAGCAAAAGATTTTTATCTAAAGTTGACATCTTCTTGCCTTTCTAACTTTCTTCTTACCTTACTATTTTATCGTTTTTGACAAATACTGTCAAAGTTTTCTCGGAGAAATTTCACAAAATAAAAAAGAAAACCCAATGAGAAAAAGGGATTTCCTTATCAAGAGTATTTTTTCACAAACTTTTTTATCTTTTAGATTTTACTAAAGATTCAAATCTCTTCATGATCACAGTTAAACGCCAACGGTAGAGCGCCCCACTCACAATTAGACTAATAATCAAACCGATCCAGTAAGAATAAGCTCCAAAATCTGTGAGGGAATCAAATACCATAGCCACTGGGATTGCTACACCCCAATAACCAACCAAACCAAGGTAAAAAGGAATAACTGTATCCTTATACCCCCGCAAAATTCCCTGAAGAGGTGCCGCAAAGGTATCTGCTAACTGGAAGAAAAGACTATAAGTCAAAAAACGCGCTGTCAAATCGATAAATTCTGAGTCGTTACCATAAAGACTAGCCACATTTCCCCTAAAAATGTAAAGGAAGGTTAAAGTGAAGGACGCAAAAATGAGAGCTGCCCATCTTCCTAGAACAATATAGGTTTTCGCATCATCAAATCGCTTGGCTCCAACTTCATAGGAAACGACAATAGCCATAGCCGATGAGATACTCATAGGAAAGGCGTACATAAGACTTGAAAAGTTCATGGCTGACTGGTGACTAGCGATAATCAAGGACGAGAACTTAGCCATAATCAAGCCAACCACTGAAAAGATAGCCACTTCCGCAAAGACAGTTCCCCCAATAGGCAGACCTAAGCGAACTCCTTCCTTGATTTTATCCATATTAAGCGGAATTCGTCTTTCAAGGTGTAAGGCTTTGAGCTTCTTCTGTTTAAATAAAACCAGAACAGAAATTCCAAGCAAAACCCAATAAGCCAAGGAAGTACCTAAACCAGCACCAGAACCTCCCAGTTCTGGAACACCAAAGGCACCGTAAATCAAGAGATAGTTAAATCCACTATTGAGAGGAAGTAACAAAAGCATGAGATACATGGAAAGTTTGGTCAAGCCCAGCGAATCCAGCAAGGAACGAATGACACTAAAGAGCAACAAGGGGATAATCCCGATAGATAAAAACCAGAGGTAACGAACAGCTACTGCCGCCACTGGAGCTTCTAACCCAATATGATTCAAGATTGGTGGTGCCAAGAAAAGTACCATCCCCAGCAAGAGCACAGATAGACCCAAGGCCAGATAGATGAACTGGTAAAAATCAGACGCAACCTCTTCCTTTTTGCCTCGACCAAGATGGTGACCAATGATGGGTACCAGGGCTGACACAATCCCTGTCAGGAATGTAAAGAAAGGATTCCAGATACTGGTTGCCATAGACACACCAGCCAAGTCCATGGTGTTGTATTGACCTGTCATAGTCGTATCAACAAAGGAGGCAGAATAATTGGCAAATTGATAAATCAGGATAGGGAAAAATATCTTTAAAAATAAGATAAATTTGTCTTTAAAATGATGGGTTTGGTACATATAGGCTCTCTATTCTTTTTGTTTACAGAGCAGACTCCCACCTAGTTTTGATAGACGATTTGTCCCTTACAGATGGTATATTTAACCTGCCCTTTTAAGGTTTCACCGATGAATGGTGAATTAGCTGCTTTGGAAGCAAAATGGGAGTTCACAAGACGGTCAGCCTTAGCATCAAAAATAGTGATGTCCGCTGGACCATTCTCAGCCAAGTAACCTGCTTCAAAGTTGTAAAGCTTGGCTGGGTTGTAGGTCATCTTTTCTAGTAATTCCATCAAGCTTAACTCTCCAGCTTCCACCAAATAAGTCAAACCGAGAGATAGAGATGTTTCTAATCCAGTCATACCAGATGGCGCTTTGGTAATATCTTCGACATTTTTTTCATCCGCATGGTGAGGCGCATGGTCAGTCGCGATAACTGTGATGACGCCTGATTTAAGACCTTCGATAACAGCACGACGGTCTGATTCCAAGCGAAGCGGTGGATTCATCTTAGCATTGCTACCTTGAGTCAAAAGAAGTGCTTCTGTCTTAGAGAAATGCTGTGGCGCTACTTCTGCTGTGACTTGCGCACCCAAACCTTGAGCAAACTCAACTACTTTAACACTTTCTTCCTTAGACAAATGCTGAATATGAACATGGGCTTTGGTTGCATAGGCAATCATGACATCACGCGCCATCATAGCATACTCAGCCACCCCAGTAGCACCGCAGATATGGAAATGTTCTTTAGCAATGTTTTCATTAAACCCAAGAACACCGTTCAAACCTGGATCTTCCTCATGAAGACTAATAAAGGTGTTGAGTTTTTTGGCTTCCTCCATGGCTTCCTTGACAACTTTACTGCTTTCAAGTGGAATACCATCATCTGAGAAACCAACAGCACCTGCTTCTAAAAGTGACTTAAAGTCTGTCAAATCTTGCCCATTAAACTTTTTAGTAATGGTCGCAACCGTTTTGACATTAATCTTTTCCTTGGCAGCTGACTGGAGAACTTCTTGCAAAGTCTCCACGTCTGAAATGGTTGGACTGGTATTAGCCATCATGACGACAGTTGTAAAACCACCTGCAGCGGCTGCTAGCGCACCCGTATGGATATCTTCTTTGTGGGTCTGACCAGGTTCACGGAAATGAACATGGATATCAACCAAGCCAGGAGCAACTACAAGACCTGTAGCATCTAAGATTGCTGCTCCTTCTTCTTTAATCTCAGGATCAATTTTAATAATTTTCCCATCTTGAACTAAGACATCACACACTTGATCCAAACCAGACTTGGGATCCATTACACGACCATTTTTGATTAGTAGCATCTGCTTTCTCCTTTATTCATAGAAATCAACTTGGGTATCCAACAATTTATCCCCATCATAAACAAACTTGGCTGAAAAGAAGGGTTTATCTTCTAAAAGCCACCCAACAAAGGTATGGTCACCTTCCCAAGTCGGCTTACTCAAAACCTCGTCATAGGGAACCCATTCTAGCGTTCCCTCGTTGCAGTCAATCAAGTCACCCTCGAACTCCGTCACTTTAAAAACATAGGTGTACCAGTCTAAATCTGGCGTAAATTCAGGAAAAGTGATGACACCTTTTAGAACTGGCTTGGCTTTGAGCCCTGTTTCTTCGAGAATTTCACGCGCCGCGCATTCCTGAGGCGTCTCTCCACGCTCTAGCTTGCCACCCACACCAATCCATTTTCCTTTATGGACATCATTGGGCTTCTTATTACGGTGGAGCATGAGCAGTTCTTTCCCGTTATCAATGTAGCAAATCGTCGCTAACTGAGGCATATTTTCTCCTTATCTAAGCCAATCGATTGGCTCTTGTCCTGTCTCTCTTAAGAATGCATTCGTCTTGGAAAAAGGCTTGGAACCCCAAAATCCTCTGTAAACTGACAAAGGACTGGGATGGGCTGATTCGATAATCAAGTGATGAGGATTGGTAACCAAAGCCTTCTTCTTGCGTGCATAGGCTCCCCAGAGTACAAAAACGACTGGTCTATCTAGATGATTGACCACCTGAATCACAGCATCAGTAAAAGGCTCCCATATCTGACCAGCATGACCATTGGCCTGTCCAGCAGGAACAGTCAAACAAGCATTAAGAAGCAAGACTCCTTGCTCAGCCCAAGACGTCAAATCATGAGATTTCTTAACGCCGATATCGTCTGACAATTCCTTCAAGATATTTTGCAGGGATGGCGGAGCTGGGATAGAGTCAGGTACAGAAAAACTCAAACCCTGCGCTTGACCTGGCCCGTGATAGGGATCTTGCCCTAGAATCACCACTTTAACCTCTTCAAGCGGTGTTGTCAAGAGAGCCTGAAAAACCTTTTCCTTGGGCGGATAAACAGTCCCCTGAGCATAGATCTGCTCCATAAACTGATTGATTTTCCCGAAATAACCTTCAGGTAATTGTCCCTTAATCAAAGCATGCCAAGATGAGTGTTGCATAGCCGACTCCTTCGTTTTTACTGCCTCTATTATAGCAAAAAGTGGCTATGGAAACCACTTTTTACAGTTTATCTAAATAATCCAGCAAGTCTTGGTAAGAATGGACTTCGTAAGTCGGCTGAGCTTGTGTGTGATTTTCGAGGTGATGAGGATTGTACCAGATAGTGTCAATCCCCGCATTATTGCCGCCTTGAATGTCGGCGGTTAGGGAATCTCCAATCATCAGAGTCTTTTCTTTACTAAATCTAGCAATCTGTTGACCAATTTTTTCATAAAAAAGAGCATCAGGCTTTTGTGTTTGCAACTGTTCAGAGATAAAGACTTGATTGAAATACGGTGCTAGACCAGATTGAGCCAAACGACCTGTCTGAATGGCAGTAATGCCATTTGTCGCAGCATATAGCTCATAATCTCGCTCAATGAGGCTGTCTAAGAGTTCATTAGCGCCTGAAAAAGTTTGTCCCTGCTGGGCGAGGTAAAATTGATAACGCTGGGCTAGAAAACTACCGTCTTTTTCCTGTTCAAAGTGAGCAAATAAACGAGAAAAGCGCGTGTTAACCAGCTCTTGTTTACTGATTTTCTTTTGCTCCAAGTCCTTCCAGAGAGCCTTGTTCATAGGAACATAATAGTCTTTATAAGCCTGAATATCTGTAACCCCTTCTTTCTTTAGAAGTTGCGTTAAAGCCACATCCTCAGCAGCATCAAAATCAAGAAGAGTGTGGTCAAGGTCGAAAAGTAGAAATTTGTAGGACAATTTGAGGTTTTCCTTTCTAGGTACTTAATAGATTAGTTTATTTCTTCTTTTTCTTAGTTTTATTCATCAACATACCAACTACAACTGGAGTAACCACACTTCCAACTTGTCCAACAACTTTAAGTATCTTTTTTGCTTCATCTATTTTTTTGTTTCTACACGATTCGCACTTATTGTGCTTATAACTTGATGGTAAATCCCTAGTACATGTCTTGCATTTTTTTATTTCTTTCATTCTAGCACCTCTGTCTCAATAGAATCTGGTTTATTTGGCAATTTCATTATAGATGTTTCAATTTTTGGCAATTCTTTTGTCCAGTAATTTGTAGGAGAAGGATCAAGTAAATCAAGTCTATCTACTAATTCCTGAGAACTGAGATAAGTTTCGTTAATAAATTTCCCAAAGTAATCCAAACTTTTTTGAGCAGCTTTTTTCTCGCCCAACTCATTATAAGCTATTGCTGCTGATAGTGAAACGATATTTACAGCTGCTAATCCATCTCTAATCTCATTCATACGAGCTTCAATTTTATCTGGTTTATCCCCTTTTAATAACTTACCCCAAGTAGAATCTGGTTGTTCTTTAATAAAATTTACATTTGATTTTTGACTAAGCATTAAGAGATTTCGACTATCTTCTGCATCTGAAATAACTTGCAGTAACATCATTGTTCTAATGTTTGGATCTGATATCTCTCTAGCTTGCAAGAGTTTCTGTTGACAACTATAGGCTATTGCAAGTCTATCTGACTCCTGTCCTTTTCTGACGTCCTCAATAGCATATTGTACATTTTGAATCTCCTCTGCAATCTGAGCCATTTGAATTTGTGACGAATAATCGGCTAACGCTTTATTTAATTCTGGTGTCAATTTAACAGATTTCAATGGTACATTTCCAATGACTTTATTAGTATTAGTATCTACTAATACAGCCAAGAGAGAGCCATCTTTCTTCGTCATTAATTTTAACACTCCTTGAGCAATTGCTTCCCGTTGTTCTGGAGAAAGAATTGCCTGAAAAACCTCTTCAGGTATACTAGATTGGACAACATTGATAAAGGCTGGAGCAGAATATAACATTTTTTCTACTTCAGATAAGATTTTATTTGCATTTTTGACTAAAGGTTTGGCTATTTCTGGTAACTTATTAAAAAACGCGGAGGGTTTTAGTTCATAACCGTCAATATCAAGAATATCAAAGTCATCTTCTCCAAAAAATAAAACTTCATCCATAAATTACTACCTCATTATGTTTAAATTATTAGAAGTATTATACCATATTAAACAAAATTATGATTTTGATTTTTCTTTAATATTATTTATCCAATCACTTTTACTGGAATCTAACATAGAATAACACTAGCCTATACAATTGACAACCCAAATCTTTCAGAATAGATCAATCCTAACTATCGAATATCCTAACTTCATAAATATCCATGCAATTCTAGAGCTAGAATTGTCCAAAAATGACGATAATTAAGCTATTCGAAGCTTAGAAGAACCTTTGGTGAATTTCAATAGCACTTCAACTAGCTATTCTTACAATTCTTCTGATGTGCTTTGATTTTTTTCAGAGCCCAATCATAGTGGCTTGACGTGCTACTAACAAAGTAGGAACCTAGACTTGTCCCACCCGTCCACTTATAGACACCTTTGGTAAAGAGTTCGTCAGTGCTGAAGCCTTCTATCAACTTGAAAACCTTTCTATGTGATTGCGCCAATAGTCTAGTCGCCTCTTCTAAGGAGGTTTTCTGGTGCTTATTCCAAAAAACGACATTCATTTCTCCATAAGTTTTCCAATTATAAGGTTCAGGAAGAAAAGGTCTTTCGTGACCTTTTTGATTAGAATGTACCCAAGTCAACAGTAACTGCTGCCATTCATAGAGATGGATCAGAACATCTCTTAGATTTTTATCTCTTTTCCAGTGCGCTTCCTTTTTCTTTTGGTCTTTTGAAAAATCAAATGGAGTCTGTAACTCATCTTCACTTAATTGAGAGATGAAGAGGTTAAGCTTTTCATAATTTTCCTTAGAGGCCAGCATTAGCTCCTCTTTTGTTTTCGGTCTAGGCACAGAGTTCTCCCTTCATATTACTAGTTATTATTAGAAATTTTTTATCCTTTAAATCTCTATAACTTATCCTTTAATTTCTCAACAAAGAGATAGGCTGCTGGACAGGTCAAAGTATTCTTAATCGTCAAATGGTTGATTTGATGGATCTTTTTACGGTCTGTATGGGGAAATTCACGACAGGCCTTGGGACGAACATCATAGATGGAACAGAGATTATCTCCTCCTAGAAAGGGACAAGGCATGGATTTAAAAACCTTATCACCATCTTCATCTACCTGCAGAAACTCCGCTTCAAAAGCTGGTAATTTCATCTTAAAGTACTTAGCAATACGAGTGATATCTGCTTCCTTGAAGTCAGGTCCCAATGTCTTGCAACAGTTGGCACAGGCCGTACAATCAATCTCCGTAAAGACTTCTTCATGAATCTGCTGGGCTATCTTATCTAGATTTTTTGGTGGCTTTTTCTTTAAATTGGCTAAGACTTTGCGATGCTCCTTTTGCTTTTGCAAGGCTAGCTGATGGTAATACTCAATATCAATTTCTTTAGACATAGTTTCTCTCTTATTCTATTTGCTCCCCCTATTATATCACGCCTCTGACTCATTGAAAAGTGGACTTTATAGGACTATACTTTTCCAAAATGCGTCAAAAAAACCTTGCAACTAGGTTACAAGGTTAATTACATTAATCGAAGTTAACGTATTCTTTTTGAAGTTCAAGAACTTCTTCCATTGTTGAACACTCTGTAAGGGCACGGTTAGCGTACTCTTCCATCTTAGCAGTGTCCAATTTCTTCATCAAGCTACGTGTACGAAGTACAGATGTTGCTGACATAGAGAACTCATCCAAGCCCATTCCGACAAGAAGTGGAACAGCTTTTTGGTCACCAGCCATCTCACCACACATACCAGCCCATTTACCTTCAGCGTGAGCTGCCTTGATAACGTTGTTGATCAAGCGAAGGATTGATGGGTTATATGGTTGGTAAAGGTATGAAACTTGTTCGTTCATACGGTCTGCCGCCATTGAGTATTGGATCAAGTCGTTTGTACCAATTGACATGAAGTCTACTTCTTTTGCAAATTGGTCTGCAAGCATTGCTGCTGCAGGGATTTCAATCATGATACCAACTTGGATGTCATCCGCAACTGCAACACCTTCAGCAAGAAGGTTTGCTTTTTCTTCTTCATAAACTGCTTTAGCTGCACGGAATTCTTTCAAAAGGGCAACCATTGGGAACATGATACGCAATTGACCATGAACAGAAGCACGAAGAAGGGCACGGATTTGTGTACGGAACATTGCATCTCCAGTTTCAGAAATAGAGATACGAAGGGCACGGAATCCAAGGAATGGGTTCATTTCATGTGGCATATCGAAGTAAGGAAGTTCCTTATCTCCACCGATATCCATTGTACGAACAACCACAGGTTTACCATTCATTCCCTCAAGAACAGCCTTGTATGCTTCATACTGCTCATCTTCAGTTGGGAAGTCTTGAGAATCCATGTACAAGAACTCTGTACGGTAAAGTCCAACAGCTTCTGCACCGTTGTTGTTAACACCTTCAACGTCTTTTGGAGTACCGATGTTAGCAGCTAACTCGAAGTGTTTACCGTCAGCAGTCACTGTTTGAGCATCTTTCAAAAGTGCCCACTCAGCTTTTTGTTTAGCATAAGCTTCACCAGCTGCTTTAAATTCTGCCGCTTGTTCATCTGTTGGGTTGATAATCACTTCACCAGTAATTCCGTTAACAGCAAGGATATCACCATCTTTCACCACTTCAGTGATGTTATTTGTTCCCAATACAGCTGCAATTTCAAGTGTACGTGCCATGATAGCTGAGTGGCTTGTACGTCCACCGATGTTTGTTACAAAAGCTTTTACAAAGTTTTTGTCCAATTGAGCTGTATCAGATGGTGTCAAGTCATGTGCAATCACGATTACTTCTTCATTGATAGAAGCTGGGTTTGGCAATTTTTTACCAAGAAGATTTGCCAATACACGTTTTGTCACGTCGCGGATATCCGCTGCACGTTCTTGCATGTATGGGTTGTCTTCCATGCCTTCAAAGATAGTGATGAACATGTCAGTCACTTCTTTAAGACCTGCTTCAGCATTGACTTTCTTAGCACGGATTGTTTCTTTAATCTGACCAATCAATTCTGGGTCAGCAAGAACCATCAAATGAGCGTCAAAAACTTGTGCCGCTTCTTCACCTAGCGTACCTACAGCTTTCTCACGGATAAGTGAAAGCTCGTTTTGAGAAGCTTCAAGAGCAACATCTAAACGAGCCTCTTCTGCGTTTGTATCTTCGACTGAAACAGTCTCGAATGACAAATCCGGTTGAACGAGTAGATATGCTTTTGCAACTGCAACACCGTCAGATGCTGCGATTCCTTTAAGCATTTCTGTCATTTTCCTTATGCCAATCCTTCTTTTTCCATTGTTTCTGAGATTGCAGCGATAGCGTCATCTGCATCTGCACCTTCAGCTGAGATAGTTACGTCAGCACCTTGGCCAACACCAAGACTCATAACACCCATGATTGATTTAAGGTTAACTGATTTACCTTTGTACTCAAGAGTGATATCTGAAGCAAATTTGCTAGCAGTTTGTACCAACAATGTTGCTGGACGTGCGTGAATACCTGTTTCTGCCACTACGTGGAAATCTTTAGAAGCCATAGTTTGACTCTCCTTTTGTTCTTTCTTTTTTGAGTTATATGTGATAACCCTTACAATTTGGTATTATATCATCTTCTAGGATTTTTTTCAAGCATTTTATGGGATTTATTCGATTTCCTTTCAGATAACTTGCTGAAAATCTTCTATCTTATGTAACAAAACACAGGATATAGTTTTTCAAAAAACAAATTATAGGATAATTATCACTATTTTACAAAATAAACACTACATATTGTGTTTTGTTAGGTTATGTAGAAAAATAGACCACTATATTTAGTTTTAAATCATTGACAAAAATTTATTTTCTGATATACTAGGATAGAATTAAATTTTAAAGAGGAGTTACACAATGGTAACCGTTTATTCTAAAAACAACTGTGTTCAATGTAAGATGACCAAGCGTTTCTTGGACAGTAATAATGTCGCTTATCGTGAAATCAATCTTGATGAGCAACCTGAGTACATCGATCAGGTTAAAGAGCTCGGTTTCAGCGCAGCTCCTGTTATCCAAACACCAACTGAAGTCTTTTCAGGTTTCCAACCAGGAAAACTAAAACAATTAGCATAATCTTAGTACATCATCCAGAAGAAACTGCTTCTAGGGCTAACTTAGAAGCCTTTCTTTTGTAATTAGATAAGGGAAATTTTATGGGATTAAAACATCTTGAGGACGTGACTTACTTCCGTCTTAATAACGAAATCAACCGTCCTGTTAATGGACAAATCATGCTTCATAAAGATAAAGAAGCCTTGGATGCTTTCTTTAAAGAAAATGTAGTTCCAAACACTATGGTTTTTGATTCAATCAAGGATAAAATCAACTACCTCATTGAACACAACTACATCGAAACAGCCTTTATCAAGAAATACCGTCCAGAATTTTTGGAAGAATTGCATCAATTTATCAAAGAACAAAACTTCCAATTCAAGTCTTTCATGGCTGCCTATAAGTTTTACAATCAATATGCCTTGAAGACAAACGACGGTGAATATTATCTTGAAAGTATGGAAGACCGCGTCTTCTTTAACGCCCTTTATTTCGCTGATGGTAATGAGGCTGTTGCAATCGATATTGCCAATGAAATCATCCACCAACGCTACCAACCTGCTACTCCTTCCTTCTTGAATGCTGGACGCGCTCGCCGTGGGGAGTTAGTATCTTGCTTCCTAATCCAAGTAACTGATGATATGAACTCTATCGGACGTTCTATCAACTCAGCTCTTCAACTTTCACGTATTGGTGGTGGTGTGGGAATTACCCTCAGCAATCTTCGTGAAGCTGGTGCACCTATCAAAGGTTATGAAGGTGCTGCTTCAGGTGTCGTTCCTGTTATGAAGCTTTTCGAAGACAGTTTCTCTTACTCCAACCAATTGGGGCAACGTCAAGGTGCAGGAGTTGTCTACCTCAATGTCTTTCACCCAGATATCATCGCCTTTCTTTCAACTAAGAAAGAAAACGCCGATGAAAAAGTACGTGTCAAGACCCTTTCGCTTGGTGTTGTAGTACCAGATAAATTCTACGAATTGGCACGTAAAAATGAAGAAATGTACCTCTTCAGCCCTTACTCTGTAGAGCTTGAATACGGTGTGCCATTCAACTATATCGACATCACTGAGAAATACGATGAACTAGTCGCAAATCCAAATATCCGTAAGACAAAAATCAAGGCGCGTGATTTGGAAACTGAAATCTCTAAATTGCAACAAGAGTCTGGCTATCCTTATGTAGTCAACATCGATACGGCCAACCGTGCAAATCCTATTGATGGAAAGATTATCATGAGTAACTTGTGTTCTGAGATTCTTCAAGTCCAAGAACCAAGCTTGATCAACGATGCTCAAGAATTCCTTCAAATGGGAACAGATGTTTCATGTAACCTTGGTTCAACCAACGTGGTCAACATGATGACTTCACCTGACTTTGGTCGTTCTATCCGTGCTATGGTTCGTGCCCTTACTTTCGTTACAGATAGTTCGCACATCGTAGCTGTTCCTACTATCGACCATGGAAATAGCCAAGCCCATACCTTTGGTCTTGGTGCAATGGGACTTCACAGCTACCTTGCCCAACAACTGATTGAGTACGGTTCCCCTGAGTCTGTTGAATTTACTAGCATCTACTTTATGCTTATGAACTACTGGACCTTGGTTGAATCAAACAATATAGCGCGTGAACGTGGTATTACCTTCCACAACTTTGAAAAATCGGATTATGCTAAGGGAAGCTACTTTGACAAGTATGTGACTGGCGAGTTTGTTCCAAAATCAGACCGTGTTAAAGAACTCTTCAAAGATGTCTTTATCCCTAGTGCTGCTGACTGGGCTGAACTTCGCGACAAGGTTCAAGCAGATGGTCTTTACCACCAAAACCGCCTTGCTGTAGCGCCAAATGGTTCTATCAGTTACATCAATGACGTTTCTGCTTCTATCCACCCGATTACGCAACGTATCGAAGAACGTCAAGAGAAGAAAATCGGTAAAATCTACTATCCTGCTGCTGGTTTGTCAACAGAAACCATTCCTTACTACACTTCTGCCTACGACATGGATATGCGTAAGGTGATTGATGTTTACGCTGCTGCAACTGAGCATGTGGACCAAGGACTTTCACTCACTCTCTTCATGCGTAGTGACATTCCAAAAGGTCTTTACGAATGGAAGAAGGAAAATAAACAAACGACACGTGACTTGTCTATCCTTCGCAACTATGCCTTTAACAAGGGTATCAAGTCTATCTACTACGTCCGTACCTTTACTGATGATGGTGGAGAAGTCGGTGCCAACCAGTGTGAAAGCTGTGTGATTTAATCTTTGCTTGAGGAAACTACATCTACTCAGATTAGTCTTTATTCACCCTACTAAACTAAACAGGAATAAGTATCTATACTATGGAAAAACAAAAAAGTCGGTCTTCCGACTTTTTGTACAATACTCCTCTAGATTTATGATAAAATAGAGGTAATTGTGAAATCACAATACTAAATACAGAAAGAGATTTCAAATGGAAACTTACTACAAAGCCATTAACTGGAATGCCATTGAAGATGTCATCGACAAATCAACTTGGGAAAAGTTAACGGAGCAATTCTGGCTCGATACACGTATTCCCTTGTCAAATGACTTGGATGACTGGAGAAAGCTATCAAACAAGGAAAAAGACTTGGTCGGAAAAGTTTTTGGTGGTTTAACCCTTCTGGACACTATGCAATCTGAAACTGGGGTTCAAGCCCTTCGATCAGACATACGTACACCACATGAAGAAGCTGTTTTCAATAACATCCAATTTATGGAATCTGTCCACGCTAAATCTTATTCATCAATCTTTTCTACCTTGAATACCAAGGCTGAGATTGAAGAAATTTTCGAATGGACCAATACCAATCCTTACCTACAAAAGAAGGCTGAGATCGTCAACGAAATCTACCTAAACGGTAACCCACTTGAAAAGAAAGTTGCCAGTGTCTTCCTTGAAACCTTCCTCTTCTACTCTGGTTTCTTCACTCCCCTCTACTATCTTGGTAACAACAAGCTAGCTAACGTTGCGGAAATCATCAAACTGATTATTCGTGATGAGTCTGTTCACGGAACCTACATTGGTTACAAATTCCAACTTGGTTTCAATGAATTGCCTGAAGAAGAGCAAGAAAAACTCAAAGAATGGATGTACGACTTGCTCTACACTCTTTATGAAAATGAAGAAGGCTACACAGAAAGCCTCTATGACGGTGTTGGTTGGACGGAAGAAGTTAAAACCTTCCTTCGCTACAATGCTAACAAGGCACTCATGAACCTGGGACAAGATCCACTCTTCCCAGATTCAGCTGATGATGTCAACCCAATCGTTATGAACGGTATTTCAACAGGAACTTCCAACCACGACTTCTTCTCTCAAGTCGGAAATGGTTACCTCCTTGGTGAAGTTGAAGCCATGCAAGACGATGACTACAACTACGGTTTGGATTAACTCAATTATCCCAGAACTGATAACAAATATCATGGTTTGTTTAAAACAACCATGATATTTTTGTTTTTGTTTTCTTTTGTTTTTTAAATTGATTGATTGAACACTTTATGATAAAATAGTAATAGAAATAGAGGTGATAACGATGTTAAAGCAGGAAAAACTAGATAATATTCTAGAAACGGTAAATACAAAGGGAACTATTACTGTAAAAGAAATCATGACTCGCTTGGATGTATCAGATATGACTGCTAGACGCTACTTGCAAGAGTTAGCAGACAAGGATTTACTTGTTCGGGTGCACGGTGGAGCTGAAAAAATTCGCACAGGCTCCATTTTAAACAATGAACGTTCCAATATTGAAAAACAAAGCTTACAGATTGCAGAAAAACAAGAAATTAGCCGTTTTGCAGGCCATTTAATTGATGAGGGTGAAACCATTTTTATTGGTCCAGGAACAACATTAGAATCTTTTGCCCGTGAACTTCCAATCGATAATATTCGTGTTGTAACAAACAGTTTACCAGTCTTTCTCATCTTAAACGAACGAAAACTAACAGATTTGATTTTAATCGGTGGAAACTATCGCTCTATCACTGGAGCCTTTGTGGGAACACTAACCTTGCAAAACCTAGCCAATCTCCAATTTTCTAAAGCCTTCGTTAGCTGTAATGGTATTAAGGACAATGCGATTGCGACCTTCAGCGAAGAGGAAGGTGAATCTCAACGCGTCGCCCTCAACAATTCCAATAAAAAATACTTACTAGCTGACAATAGTAAGTTCAATAAATTTGATTTTTATACCTTCTACAATATCTCTGATATTGATACCATCGTTTCAGATTCTAAACTGAGCAAAGAAACCTTCGAACAACTTTCAAAACAAACAAAAATTATTCTTTCTAAACCATAAAACTGAGGATTGACAAAATTTAAAATGCGTCATATCAAGAAAATAAGAATCTTGATATGACGCATTTTTTGATGAAGATTTTTACAAAGAGTTTCCTTGATTCTTTATGATTATTGAAACGGCATAAAATCTGAATCAAAGGAGATATTATCCCGTTCTTCAGGACTGATAAAATTTAAAAAGATATTTTTAAATTCTTCTAGCTCATAGTCTGAATGGCAAATCCATTCTTTACCGGTAGAGACATACCATTTCCCAAGACTTTTCAGCTCCTCATTAGTCAAACAAGGTATTTGAGAACATTTATCAAAATTGATAATATAAACTTTTTCATAAATTGATTGGATAAAATCTTTGAACATCTTTTGCCTCACTAGAATTCTATATCTAATTACTAATTCTACTAGTCTATAATCTGACTTTCTGCTACTTTCTTGTACCAGTGAGCTGATTTCTTAGGATAACGTTCTTGAGTTTCAAAGTCTACATAAAAGAGTCCGTAACGTTTTTCATAACCGTTTGACCATGAGAAGACATCCATTAATGACCAAATGAAGTAACCTTTTACATTAGCTCCATCTGCAATAGCATCAGATAAGACTTCCAAGTGTTGTTTGACATAATCAATACGACCATCATCGTAAACAGTGTTATCAACAAACTCATCTTTATATCCAAGACCATTTTCAGTGATGTAAATCTTCTTGTGGTTAGGATAATCTTTCTTCACGCGCATGATTTGGTCATACAAACCTTGAGGGTAGATAATCCAATCCCAATCCGTACGTGGTACATAATCAGGAGCTACACGACGACCAACACCTTTGATTTGGTATTTAGAGCTTCCTTTTTCACCCTTACCATTATGGATAATTTCAGTTTCTCCATCAAAGGCTTCCATCCAATCACTCATATAGTAGTTGATTCCAAGGAAGTCGTTCAAGTCTTTTGCAGCTTCTAATGCTGTGAAATCTTCTTCACGAAGATCCAAGCTACCACCATTGACTGATAAAATATGGTTGACACCTTCCATCGTTTCATCTGAATAGCGTCCAAGATAAGTTGCATCCAAGATAAATTTATTGTGAATAATATCTTCCAATTCTGCTGCACGAACATCTGCTGGATTTTTAGGATCCAAAGGATACTTAGTTGGCAGAGCGTGAACAACACCAATTTCACCTTTATAGCCTTTATCTTTATATAGCTTGACTGCACGCGCATGAGACACCATCATATTGTGGTGCGATTGGAAGACTTTGGCAAGGTCATACTGAATACCTGGAGGAAATTTACCAACCAAGTATTGACCATCACCAATTGGTCCAATTTCATTGAATGTTGTCCAATAGTTTACTTCTGGAAATTCTTCAAAACAGAAGGCAGCGTAGTCTACAAAGTGTTCAATGTTTTCACGGTTTAAGAAGTCGCCATTTGAGTGGAGAGCTTCTGGTGTGTCAAAGTGATGAAGAGTTACAAAGGGCTCAACGTGACGTTTGTGGCACTCCGCAAATAGATTATGATAAAACTCAACACCTTTAGCATTTACTTGGCCGTAACCAGTCGGGAAAATACGTGACCAAGCAATAGAAATTCGAATACCATTGACACCATACTCTTCGGCTAGCTTTAGGTCAACTGGGTATCGATTGTAAAAATCACTGGCTGGTTCTGCAGTGTACCAGTAGTTATCTTCAAGATACTTATCCCACGCTACTGGTCCTTTACCATCAGTATGTGTAGCACCTTCTGCTTGATAGGCAGCTGTTGCGCCACCGAAAATAAAGTCTTTTGGTAATGTTTTTGTCATACTTTTCACCTATTTCTTAATTTAAATAAAGTAAAAGTGAGAGGAGTCAGTGAGCCATCCTTCTCCATCTCACTTCTTGTACCAAGTCACCGAATTGTGACATGAGGAGGTAAAAACGATATCTTTTTACCGACGAATTAACAAGGCGATTAGGAAATTCGCCATAGCGATTTCCGTAACGAGAGGAAACTATTTCAGAGTCCCTATCGTTAATCGAATTGTGACATGAGGAGGTAAAAACGATATCTTTTTACCAACGAATTAACAAGGCGATTAGGAAATTCGCCATAGCGATTTCCGTAACGAGAGGAGACTGTTTTATAGTCCCTATCGTTAATCGAATTGAGCTTGTACGAATGCTAGTGCACCTTTTCCATCACGAGTTAATTTGATGTATTGAGCGCCTTCTGTTTTCGCAAGTTTAATACCAAGTTTATCTGTTTCCGCTTTCATGTCTTCAAAGTTTGAAGCAACTTGAGGGGCAAGAATAACAAGATCAAACTCTGGCAACATTTCACGGTGAGCACCATAGCCACCTGCTGCTGCTTTCACAGGAACATTGTATTCTGCAGCCGCCTTGTTCAAAGCATTTGCAAGGAGACCACTTGTACCTCCACCAGCACAGAGAACGAGGACATTTGTTTCTTCAGTGATGGCATTTTGTGCTGCATCGACACCCGCTTTTTCAAGAATAGCATCCGCTTTTGCAGTGTTGAAGTTTGCAGCAACTTTGTCTTTCAATTCATCATTAGATTTACCTGAACGCTCTTCTTCAAGAATTTGTTCATCATATACTTTAAGGAATGGGTAGTAAATTACTACGTCAACCACGATTAGAAGAGCAGCAAGAATGAATGATAGAACTTGGAAGTTAGTACCAAGAACTAGACCTAGTGGAGCTGGGGTTGTCCATGGTAGATTAGCAGTAAATGAATTCATTCCAAGAGTTTCAATAAAGAATTTAAAGATCCAAACGTTTGCGATAGGAGCAAAAATAAATGGAATGAAGAAAATCGGGTTCAATACAAGCGGTGCACCAAACAAGATTGGTTCATTTACACCAAAGAAAGTTGGAACTACTGAAGCACGTCCGATTGCACGGTTACGTTTTGATTTTGTTAACCACATGAACATGAATGGAACAACCAGTGTCGCACCAGTACCACCCATGGTAACGATAAACATTTGTGTACCAGAAGTAAGAATCTTGTCAGCGTGCATACCTTGTTGAAGAAGGTTCAAGTTGACTTCGGCATTGGCATAGGTAATTGCTGCGATAGCAGGTTCAACAATAGATGGACCATGGATACCAACAAACCAGAAGAAGGCAAAAGCACCAAAGATAATGGTAATACCTAGATAGCCATCAGCTGCTGAGAATAGAGGGGCAAAGAATTTACCAATTGCTTCAGCTACACTTGCACCAGCGAATTGACGAGCAAGAAGGTCAAGCGCGTAGAGCGAAACGACAGAAAGTGTAAATGGAATAACGTCTTTAAAGACTTGTGAGATATTTGGTGGAACTTCGTCAGGCATACGAATAGTGACGTTGTTCTTAACACAAACCTTATAGATGGCTACAGTAACAAAGGCAGCAAGGAAGGCTGAAAGCAAACCTTTTGTCCCCAAGAATCCAGTAGCTAGACCATTTTCGATAGGATCAGCTGCCAACATCAACAAACCAACAATCGCTGCTAACAGTGTTGACATATAGTTGATTTGATTGGTTTTCTCCATGCTACGGTTTACTGAGTCGGTCAATGACTTAGCTGTTGTACCAGCTACCAAGAGAGCCAGAATCCCCATTGAATAGCTGTAAGGTTTCATCAGAAAAGCTACAACTTCATCAGACCATTTAAAGCCCCATGAGTTTGGTACAAAGGCGATTAAGATAAAGATACTTGAGAAGAGAATAACAGGCATACCTGCAATGAAACCATCACGAATAGCACGAAGATAGATATTACGAGATAATTTCTCAAAGAAAGGTTTTCCTTTCTCAATAAATGCAATTAGTTTATTCATTATTTAACTCCTCTCTTGTACAGTTCAATTAAATGGTGCATCAAATCTTTTAACAAAATAGTTGTCATCAAGTGGTCTTGGCCATGCATCATGGTCACACTATACGCTAAGTCCTCACCAGAAGCTTCCTTAGTCAATAGACTTGTTTGAGCATGGTGAGCCTCTGCGATACAGCTACCAGCTTCCTCAACTAGGTTATCGGCTTTTGTAAAATCGCCAGCTTCAGCAGCTTTCAAGGCTTCCAATAGTTTTGAACGAGCATCGCCAGCATAGGCTACGATTTCAAAACCTAACAATGTTACTTCTTCTCTATTCATGATAGAATTCTCCTTATATAGTTTTAAATAAATTTTTATGACAATAAACGTTGGATATGTAGAACTAGATAAACTCGTTCACTTTTATACAAATCAAGACCCGTATATTCCGTAATCACATCATAGATCTTGGAACCAATCTCGAACGCTTTGGGATAGGATCGTTTGATGTGGTCTTCCATATCCAGAAGTGATTGGTTATCATCTCTAGATCTGTCTAAATAATCCAAGAAATAATTCAAATGAATCATAAAACGATCATAGAAATGATTATTCTCTTTGGTTCGTTGAATTGCATAACCCTTTAGCACTTCTTCAACATTCCTGAGAATTTCTTTCCTCTTATCAATCGACTCCACAAGTTCCACTTCATTTTCACCTTCGGCATTAATGAAATGATAAGCAATCCGAATAATTTCATCCTCAGGAAAATGATCTGCTAACTTCTGACGGTAAATTTCAAAAGCTTCATTTGCGATTTGAAAAGCGACAGGATACTTAGTGGAAATATCTGGCAGATTACTATCCTTGTACCTTCCTTGTGCTAGAGCTTGGTAAGAACAGTAAATATGATCTGTCAAGGTTACGTAGAGATACTCTTGAATCGGATAATGATATTTCTTTGATAGCTTATCAATGATTTCATAAGTCACTGTGATAAAATCAAGCGGAACATCTTTGAGGAGAGCCATAAAGTTTTCTCTTGACTCTTCGGTCTTCATCCGAAAGATTTTCTCAACCTGATATTCAGCAATCAAATCCCCCTTCTTCTTTCCAAATGCAATCCCCTTACCAATCACAATCACTTCTTCTCCTTTATCATTTCTGACAAGCGAGACATTGTGATTCATTGGATTTAGAATTCGATACATGTCAACCTCCTTTTATATCTTAAAGGTATATGAGTACAAAAAATGACCACAAATGAACTAGAAAATCAGCCGATTTCTAATTCACCTGTGATCATGCCTAATATTACTTAGTAACACTCACCTTGTATTAACTTGTAACTGTATTCTATCATAATGCTGATAATTTGTAAACCCTTACGAAGAACTTTTTTATTTTTTTGAGTATTCTTTTATCAAAAAATAAAATCATAAACAAAATTAAGAAAACAAGTGTTTATAATTCAGAAAATTTCATCTCAATTTAAAAACAAGTGTACTAATAACTCTATATTTTTTTGAAAGCCCCAAACCAAAATCCATTATTCCTAATAAACAACTCATCACCAAAAGCTCTAGTATGTTTTGAACCGATTTCTAATTTTACAAGACGCATAGGAGCCAATAATTCAATTAACTCACTTTCTGTATAAACTCTTTCTAACATTGAATCTAGTTTTCTACGTATATAACCTTTTTCTAGTAAAGAATTATCAGGAATTGCGTCTCGGAAAATTCCATCTTTCCGTGGACAATAAAAATAATACATTCCTCCTGTTTTCAACATCCTTTTTACCTCTGAAAAATAGTTCTGTCTATCTTTTTCATCCACTATAAATGTAATCGCAGACATTATATCAAATATAGAATCGAAATGGTTGTCAGGAAAATCTAAACCTTTACCTACATCTGTCTGTGTTATATGACAATTAAATTGTGGAAATGACTTAGTCAATAATTGTTTTGCACTATCAGCGGCCTCCTTTGTTAAATCTACACCACAATAAGTATCAGCATAATGATTTTCAATTAAATAGTAAAGATTCCTTCCAAAACCACAACCAACTTCTAATACCCTGCACTCATCGTTTTGAGTAACGATTTGATTTCTCAAAGAAAAAATCTTTTGAACTGCATCATTAGGAACTAAGCGTGTCTCTGTTTTTGATGATTGGGCATGTAATTCTTCCCATTTCTTGTGATTATCTTCATTTAAAACAAATGTATCCATTGAACTCTCCATATCTCATTATCGTTTCTACATGATGAAATCCAGTACTCTTTAACATTTCTTTATTTTCAGCATGAGTGTGGTTAATCATAACTCCCTCCAAGCTCAATTGCTTAGATAGAATTTCTTCTGGACTAAATCCATGTTCTTGCTTGAATTTAATATAATTGGAAACTATCAACTTATTTACCTTCGGATCTGTCATGATTTCTTTCTCAAATAGAATAAACGCTCCACCTTCAACTAAAGATTCATATATTTTTGATAAAATCTTTATTCTCTTGTCTGGAAGAATAAACTGAAGGAAATAATAGCTAATAATTAAATCGCTGGGTTCTAACCTTGCTTCCTCCACGGAGCTTGTTATAAATTCAAACTCAGGAAATTTTGATTGTGCCACCTGATTCATTTCTGGAATCTCTTCTATCCCGATAAAACGAACTTCTTTTTTAGACTTGTGACGCTGGTATAATTTACCAATCAGATTACCCGTTGCAGAGCCTAGCTCATAACATAAGGAATGGTCACGAATAAAAAAATCGCTTAGATGACAAACAAGGTCATGTCCTTCATCATATAAAGGAATGGATTGTCTAACATGCTCATCAAAATGTTGAGCTACACCATTACCAAAACTCCATTGTGTTCCATTTTGAATAACAATATCATTTCCAACTTCCATAGACTACTCCTCTTCTCCCTTGACTTTCCAGTTTACTAATACCAATGCTAACACAACCATCGAACCCCCAAGAACCAAATTTAATGTAAACGGCTCATGTAAGCCCATAATAGAAAAGATAGTTGAAAATACTGGAACTAAAAACAAGAAACTGCTAGCTACTGTTGCTCCCCTTTGTCCTAGACTATAAAACCACAGTCCAAACGAACCAACAGACGCAGGAATAATTAACCATATAAACCAAACCCAGCCCCAAAATCCTAAATTTAGAAAGTTATAACTTTCATGCACAGGTATTGAGAATAAGTAAAGGAATACCCCACCTAATAACAATTGCCAAGCTGTAAATATCCATGGACCGTTATCAAAAGGAATTTTCTTGGTGACAACTGTATTGATTGACCAACAAAATGAACCAAGTAAAGCAAACAAAGCACCTAAACTAAACGCAGATACATCTAGTCCAATACAAGTAACAACTCCAGCCACACCTAATATTAAGGCACTTATCTTCTGAATAGTCAATGTATCTTTTAACAAAAAATGTGCTAAGAAAGCTAACCAAAGAGGATTCGTAAATAAGATAATGGAAGACATCGATGATGACACATCATGAGCTAGGGCAAGATTAAGAAATCCCATGGTTCCAGCTGTCTGTAAGAGCCCGATAGTCACAACCAATATAAACCCCTTTATCTTGCTACCTTGACTTTTAGGGATGATAGTCCCTCCCTTGCCAAATAAAAACGATAATACCAACATCACTAACCCAGCAATAATAAATCGAACACCCCCAAGTAATAATGGAGGAGTCTTTTCAACTACTATGAGATATTTCCCAGTTGGAAAAGACGACCCCATAAAAAGTGTGGTAAGTAATATAGAAATCAAAAAAATAAAATTTGAACCTCGTTTCATTTATTTCCCCTTCTTTCAAAAGATATTGATGATATTTTTTGTCTTTTATTCTACTCTTTTAAAAATGAATGTCAAGAGATTTATCAAAAAATTCCAAGATTATTTTTTTAAACTCCTATGTATTGAGAAAAAAACAAAAAAAGGCTATACTGGTAATTGTGGATAATGATTATCTTTTTATATGGAGGTACAAACATGCGATTGTCATCAGGTTGGGAACAGTCAGTCTATGTCTTACTCATGTTAAATCAGCTCCCTGAAGGAAAGTATATCAATACAATTTCCTTAAGTGAACGGCTAGAAGTTTCAGATTCTTATTTGAAAAAAATTATAAAACTATTAGATAACGAGGGATTGGTTAAATCCGTTAGAGGGAAAAATGGAGGCATTGCTCTTTCTAAACCTCTCAGTCAAATCACCTTTTACGATGTATTTGTAGCTATAGAAGGAAAAAATCGAATCTTTGAAAGTCAGAATCTTCTAAAAAAATTCTTAGGCAACGAGGAAAGTAAAAAAGCTAAAAGATGCGTCGTAACCAGCTCTCTTGATATTATTGAAAACACTTTAGTTGCAACCCTGACTTCTATTACACTCAGCCAGGTAGCCCATCAATCTGAGATTAACTATGATTTAACCGATATCAGAAATTGGGTCAATAAATGCCAAAACTAGCTGAAGAAAAAATTCTTCAACTAGTTTTTATAAATCCTTGACAAATAATTTTACAAGGACTATACTATATTTGAAGATATAATATATCTTCTATATCGTCAACAATGGTATTTCATTGCATGCTTTTGGATAGCTAAAGAAAGAAGGTTCTTATGAAAGTTATTTTAGCTACTGACCAAGATGGTTTCCAACTGAAAGAAACCGTCAAACACTATCTGCTTCATTCTGGTTATGAAGTAATTGACCTCAACTCTACACAAGGTTCTGCGGATTTCGTTGATTCTACTATCAATGCTATTACAGAGTTTAGAAAATATAAGCAAGCTCGTGCTATTCTTTTTGACAAGTTTGGACATTCTTTTATGCCTGCTAATAAGTTTAAAGGTATTATCTGCGCCGCTGTTTACGATGAACACTCTGCCATGATGACTATTCGACACAATTCTACTCCAATCATTACAATTGGTTCTGGAATTACAGGTGATATTTTAGCAGTTGAAATAGTCAAAGCCTTTCTTGAGCACAACTATGATTCTGGTCGTCACCAAGTTCGCATTGATATGCTGAACAAGCTCTGCTAGGAGGTATTCCCATGAAAATTGCTCTCGGTTGTGATCACATTGTAACAGATGTGAAGATGAAGATTTCAAAACACCTAAAAGAACAAGGCCATGAAATCATTGATGTTGGTACTTATGATTTCGTCCGTACTCACTATCCTATTTATGGTCGCTTAATTGCAGAGGAGGTCGTCAATGGACGGGCTGACTTTGGAGTTGCCCTTTGCGGTACAGGTGTTGGAATTGCTGTATCTGCTGATAAAGTTCCTGGAACTCGAGTTGTACTTGTCGGAGATGTTGCGACTGCTCGTTCCGCTCGTGAAAATCTCAATGCTAATATTGTTGCTTTCGGTGGTGCAATCCTAGGTATCAATTTCATTAACAACATCGTAGATGAATTTATCAATACCAAGTACAAACCAAATCCTGAAAAAGAGGAATTGATTTCGAAAATTGATAAACTATCTGAAGTGAGCCCAGATGTAGCTGCCAATGATCATATCTTCGATGAAGAGAATGCCAAGTGGGATCGTGGGGAATATCACGATTAACTTGTATTCCAACTTCTATATTTTTTCTAACCTTGAGAATAGGGCTCTATAATATTTGTAGTGGGTAAATCCCCTATAGATATTATGGAGCCTATT